>JBKJVO010000355.1:0-3813 GCA_046717305.1 Candidatus Limnocylindrales bacterium | reverse complement strand
GGTCCCGACGACCGTGGGGACACCCGCTCCGGCGACCCCGGCGGGACGAGCCACGCCGCCCCCGGTCGGTGCGACTCCCGTGGCGCCGTCGTCCATTCGCGCGACAGCCGGCACAACCTCGAACGCGGCCACGGAGACGTGCGTCGGCAGCCCCGCCGACGCGGCGAGCGCACGCGCCGAGGCGTCGTTCGTGACGATCTCGATACGCGTGCCGCGCGCCTCTGCAGCCCGAGCCAGGAGCCGGAAGTTGATTCGCGATGTCGCGAGGCGCGAGCCGAGCGGCAGGACGAGCGCGATCGGCTCGTCCTCGAGCGCCCGGATGCGGGCGACCGCGGACGTGATCTCGTCGTCGGCGTCGAGGTAGACGATGGCGGCCATCGTCAGATCCGCATCTGCTTCACGACACGCCGGAGGGCCGCGTCCAGCGGTCCCGTGGACGCCCCGAGTTCGATCGCCTGGTAGGCCAGGCCCATGGGCGTCACGTCCTGCTGGTCCACGAGGAGCTTCGTCGCATCCACGATCGTGTCGACCTGATCCGGCGACATGAGGGTCACCTCCGGCGGCCGCGAGAACGGCAGCCGGCGCGCAAACCGCTCGTCGGCCAGCGCGTCGCGGATCTCGGGAAGGCGGGAACCGCCGCCGCACAGGTAGATCCGGCCGGGCAGCTGGTCGCCCGCCGCAAGCTCCTCCATGACGAGTTCGACCCCCGCCGCCCAGACCGCCACGTCGTCCGCGACGATCGTCCGAACATCAGCCTCGCGATCCCCCGCGATGCCCCGCGCGTAGTCAACCTTGAGCGCCTCGGCGCGCGGGAACGGCAGCTCCAGGCGGTCCGCGATCGACTTCGTGAACGCCCGGCCGCCGAGGGCGAACATCCGCGTCCCTTCGATCCCGCCCTGTCGAACGAGCGCGACGTCCGTCGTCCCGCCACCGACGTCAATGAACAACGCGCCGCCCTGGCGGACCTGGTCATTGTTCAGCACCCGCGCAACCGCGTACGGCTCCGCAACGACCTCCACGAGCTCGAGGTCCAGCTTTGCGGCGACGCTCTGCAGTGCGCCGAGATGCACCAGCGGCGCAAACGCGTCAAAGATTGCGATCTTGACGTGGCGACCCTGGAACCCGATCGGGTTGGTCACGGCGTACCCGTCGATCCAGGCCCCCACGATGGCCGCGTGGACGAGCCGAACGTCCACGTTCGCGAGGCCCGTCTCCCAGGTGATGGACCGCTCCGCCTCCCGGAGCGCCTCGCGCTGGACGCCCTCGATGAGCTTCTGGAGCTCCGCCTCCGTGATCCGGACGTCCGGTTTGGTCCGCTCCTGCGAGTGGGCGGTCGTGAAGCCCTTGACCAGCTCGCCGGCGATCCCGATGACGACCTGGCTTGGCCGGAAACCCGCGAGCTCCTCGGCCTCCTGAAGGGCGACCGAGCAGTTGTCCACCACCGCCGAGATGTCCGCCACGGTCCCCGACTGCATGTGGGACAGGCCCTGGCGTTTGCGCCCGACACCACGGACGATCCCCTTGCCCGCCTCGTCGATCTCGAACACGAGCGCCTTCGCGAACTCGGTTCCGATATCGAGGGCAGTACACGCCGTCAGGGCCTCGGCCTCACCATCCCGCGCCCAGAGCCGCCGCAGGAAGGTCATCGACCCCGGCCAGCCGCCTCGGCGACCGCCGTCCCGACGGCGGCCAGGGTGTCTGCCAGCCCCGCGCGGCGCACTCCCTTGCCCTGGGCCATCTCCGGTCGGCCTCCCCCCTTGCCCTCGAGGTGCGCCATCGCCGCCTGGACCAGCGCGCCGGCGGCGATCCCGAGGGCAACGAGGTCGTCCGACACGGTGACGAAGAGCTGCGGCTCGTCGGCGTCGAGTGCAAGCGCGATGACGCCGCTGCCGAGGCTGGCGCGGAGCTCCTTGGCGACGGCCTTCATGGCGTCCATCGATTCCCACGTCCCGGCGGCCGCTACGAGCCGGACACCCGGAGCGACGACCTTCGCGGTACCGGCGAGATCGGCGGCCCCGGGATTCCCGCCGGCGGATCCGGCGCCCGCCCTGAGGCGGCGCCTCGTCTCGCGGAGCTCGTCCTGGAGCGTGGCGATCCGGGACGGGATCGCTGCGACGGTCTGGGCGCCCACGGCCGCCTGCGCGGCCTCGAGCGCCTCGGACCGGGTCCGGAGGTATGCGTCCGCGGCGGCCCCCGTGATCGCCTCGATGCGCCGCATCCCCGATCCGATGCTCTTGTCAGACGTGATCACGAACCCGCCGATCTGGCCAGAAGCGCGGCAATGGGTCCCGCCGCACAGCTCGAAGCTGTAGTCCTCGCCGCTGATTGTGCGCACTGTCTCGCCGTACTTCTCGTCGAAGAAGGCGTCCGCGCCGGCATCGATGGCGTCCTGCATGCCCATGAACGCGATGGAGACGGGCCGATCCTCGCGGATGATGCGGCGGACCTCGTCCTCGATCGCGCGCCGCTCGTCGTCCGTGAGCGCCCGATCGAACGGGTAGTCGAACCGGAGGTAGTCCGGCGTGACGAGCGAGCCCGCCTGTCGGGCACGATCGCCCACGACGTTCCGAAGCGCCCGATGGAGCAGATGCGTGCCGGTGTGGTTGCGCATCGTGTGGGCCCGCCGCTCGGCATCCACCTCGGCGACGACGGCCTGACCGACGACGAGCTTCCCGCGGAGCGTGCCGGCGTGCACGACCAGACCGCCGACGGGCTTCTGGGTGTCCTCGACCTCGAAGAGCACCGTCCCGTCCGACGCACGGATCGCCCCGCGATCCCCGATCTGGCCGCCGCCTTCCCCGTAGAACGGCGTCCGATCGCTGACGACCTCGGCGGCGGCGCCGGCCTCCGTCCGAAGCTCCTCGTCGCCCTTCGCCTCGAGCGTCTCGTACTCGACGCCGTCGCGGAGGATCGCCACGATCCGCGCGTCCTCGACGCGGGTCGTCTCGTAGCCGAGGAAGGACGAGTCACCGGCGCGCCCCTGGATCGACAGGTAGAGCGAGGTCAGCTCGGCGTGTCGGGCCAGCTCGGCCTTCTTCCCGGAGCGGGATCGATCACGCTGCTCGGCCAGCGCCCGGTCGAACCCATCGCGGTCCACGCCGACGCCGTATTCTGCGCCGAGCTCAACGGTGAGATCGATCGGGAACCCGAACGTGTCGTGGAGCTTGAACGCCACAGCGCCGGGGATCCTGGGCGCGTCCGCGGCGAGGTCCTCCGGCCGCCGGCCCACGACCCGCTCGCTGGAGGTCAGCGGGATCAGTGCCTCCTCCAGGATCTCCGTGCCGGCCTGCAGGGTCCGGACGAACTGCGCCTCCTCGCGCGCGATCGCCCCGAGGATCTCGGTCCGGCGCTCCTCCAGGTGCGGAAACGCGTCGGTCATCGTGTCGATGACGACCTTGGCGGTCTCGGCCATGAAGGGGTCCTTCCGCCCGAGCAATCGCCCGTGCCGAACAGCCCGGCGAAGGATCCGCCGGAGCACGTAGCCGCGCCCCTCATTGGACGGCAGCACGCCGTCAGCGATGAGGAACGTAGCGGCGCGCGAGTGGTCCGCGATCACCTGGTAGCTGAACCGCTCGGCCTCGAAGGCGTCCGGGTCGTGACCCAGGAGCTCGCGCATCCGGGCGTGGATCGGGGCGAAGAGGTCCGTATCGTAGTTGGACGGCACCTGCTGGACGACGCTCGCCAGACGCTCGAGGCCCATCCCCGTGTCCACACCGGGCGCCGGGAGCGGCGTGAGGCTGCGGTCCGGATGCAGCTCGAACTGCATGAACACGAGGTTCCAGATCTCCAGCCAGCGCGGGCAGTGCTCAGAGT
>JBKJVO010000354.1:0-7262 GCA_046717305.1 Candidatus Limnocylindrales bacterium | reverse complement strand
CGCGCGCCGCGCCTCGACCAGGTGCAGGACCCGATCGCCGCGACCTGGCTCGGCCGGATCGCGTACCGCGAGGCGTGGGCGCTCCAGAAGCAGCTCGTGGATGCGCGCGTCGCGGGCGAGACGCCGGACACCCTCCTCCTTCTGGAGCACGACGCGGTCCTGCCACTCGGTCGCAACGCCGACGAGGCGCACGTGCTCGCGGCGCCGCGAGAGCTCCGCAAGCGCGGCATCGAGGTGCTCCACGTGGAGCGCGGCGGCGAGGTCACCTACCACGGACCCGGGCAGCTCGTGGCGTACCCGATCCTGAGGCTGGGCGATCGGGCGCTCCTCATCCGGCCGCTCGTCCGCGCCCTCGAGGAGGCGATGATCGAGACGTGCTCGGTCCTCGGCGTGGAGGCAACGCGCCGCGCCGGCCACCCCGGATGCTGGGTGATGGAAGACGGCCGCCCGCCGCGCAAGATCGGGGCGCTCGGGATCCGGATCGAACGCGGCGTCAGCTACCACGGGATCGCCCTGAACATCGACCCGGACCTCCGCGACTTCGAGTTGATCGACCCGTGCGGGATGCCCGGTCTCGTCTCGACCTCGATCGCCGAAGAGCTCGGCAGAACCGCCGAGCCGCCCTCGACCGAGGTCGTCCGTCGCGCTGCCGTCGTGTTTACAGCGGCCCTCGCCAGGGCTCTCGACGCCCGGATCGACTGGGTCGAGACGACCGAACCGGCCACACCCGCCGTCGCCGGGGTGGCCTGACGTGGCTGCCGGCCTGTTCGAGCTTCGGAAGGACCCGATCACGAGCTGGTGGGTTGCGACGATCGTCGATCGCGAATTCCACCGCGACCGGTTCGCGCGGCGGGCCGAGGAGATCGACGACGGCGGCGATTGCCAGAACTGCCGCCTGCCCGAGGGCGACGGCGTGCGCCTCCGCGTTCTGAAGGACTACGCGTTCCACGTCGTCGGCACGGAGGACGAGGCGAGAGAGCTGGACCAGCGGTTCGCCCAGGTGGCGCTGTCGAGCGCCCGGGCGGCGGGGAGCTGGCGGACCGTGGTCGCGCCGCCGGGCGAGCACCGCGCGCTCCACCAGGTCGGGTCGGCGATCGTGGAGGCGATGGTCACGAGCGCCCGCGACGCCATCGCGGCAGCGCGGACCGCGAACCAGACCGATTACCTCCAGGTCGTCCAGAACTGGGGCGCCCAGTCCGGGGCCCGGACGAACCACCTGTGCCTGGAGTTCTACGACCTGCCCCAGATCCCACATCGGATCGCGGAGGAGCTTGGTGGTGCGGCACGGTTCGTGATCCGGGAAGGGGAGTGCCCGTACTGCCGCCTCGTCCGCGAAGTCACACGGACGCGCGAACGCCTCATCTGGGAGGACACGGACAGCGTCGCGTTCGCACCGTGGGCATCACGATCGGCGTTCGAACTGTGGATCGTGCCGCGCCGGCACGAGTCGGACTTCGGTCGAGCGTCGGATGCGGACATTCGGGCGACCGGGGCGGCGCTCCGCAATGTCCTGGGCACGCTCGCGCGGACCCTCGACGGTCCGCCGTACAACCTGATCCTCCACACGGCACCATTGCGCGAGCGGGTGGACGCCACGTATCACTGGCATTGGGAGGTCCACCCGCGCCTTCGCGATGTCGCCGGCCTCGAGCTGGGGACGGGCCTGCCGGTCAACCCGGTCTCCCCGGAGGACGCCGTGGAGGAGCTGCTCGCGCGCGCCGGCAGCATCTCCGAGGCGCCCGGTTGATCCCCGCGCGTCACATCACCCCGGCGCGCCTCGTCCCTCGGACTGGTGGCGCGCGACCCCATGACCGCGCGTCCACGGCCAAACCGGAAGGATCTGGATGTTCGGCAACGGCGAGTCGGGGGGCTTCGCGGTCACGAACCGGGCGCTCGAGCGCCGCGCCGGCGGCATCGGCGTGACGGGGACCTGGGACCACGACACCGCCGGGGCCTTCGTCGAAACCCTGTTTGCCAAGCACCACGGCGAGATTTACGCGTACCTCGTCCGGATGCTCCGCGACCCCGAGCTTGCCGCCGATCTCACACAGGATGCCTTCGTGAAGGCATACCGGGCGTACAACACGCTCCAGAAGGGTGAGAACGCCCGGGCGTGGCTCTACCAGATCGCCCATCGGGTGGCCCTGGACGATTTCCGGCGCCGAAAGATCGTCCGATTCATCCCGTTCACGGGCGAGGCCAAAGGCTCGTCGCCATCCGCGGAACGGCTCGCGATGGACGTCCGGCTGTCCGGTCCGCTTGAGCGCGCCATGGCCCAGATCCCGGAACGACAGCGCGCCGCGCTCCTGCTCGCCGAGGTCCACGACCTCACCGGTCTGGAGCTTTCGGCTGCGCTCGGCATCAGCCACGTGGCCGCCCGTGCGCTGCTCACGCGCGCCCGCGAATCGCTCCGACAGGCGCTCGCCGCGGAACGGGCTGCCGAGGTCGCCGCCGAGGCGGAACGAGACGCGACCTATGCCGGGAGCCGGGGACCCGGCCGATGACCCTGCCGTTCCGCCGGCGCCACCACGACCACGAGGCGTCGCACGACCGAGCCCGCGCGATCGAAGTCATGGGCTCCGTCGAGCCGACCGAGCCAGCGGAGGCCGCCTGGCTGGAGTCCCACCTCGCAGGATGCGGCGAGTGCCGCGCTCAGATCGAGGCGTACCGGGCCGATCGGGAGCTCCTGCGCACCCTCCGGGATCGCATGCCGGAGCCGCCGCGCGACCTATGGGCGCGGACCGCCGCGACGATCGAGCTCGAGGCCGGCCGGCGCAATGGCGCCGCCCGAGCGGCTGTCGGTGGGCCGAGGATCAGGGGCATCCCGATCGGCGTGCTCTCCGGGGTGCTCGTCATTCTCGTCGTGGTGGGCACGTCGCTCATGCCCCGCAACGGGACGATCCCGATCGGCCCGACGCAGCCGCCCGACTCAGGCGTCGCGGTCGTCTCCCAGATGCCCGAGGCGACGCCGCTCGCGGTCACCGCCACGCGCCTGAACTGGGTCCAGGAAGACAGTGACGGCAACTTCGAGCTGGTCTTCGCTCACGTCGCGGAGGTGTGCGTCACCAACCCGGATGCCTGCGCCCCCCTGGAGGATGCGTCGACCACCCATCTGACGCTCACGGACGAGCCGGAGGCCGTTGTCATCTCGCCGGAGAATGATCAACTGATCGTGGTTTCCGCCCCCACCAGTGCGGGCGGCGGCGAGGTGCTCGTCTTCCCCGTCCCGACCCCGGAACCCAGCCTCGATCCAGGCGCCTCCCCGACACCGCCGGCCACGCCTGAGCCGACGCCCGGTGCGACGCCCGGCCCCGGCGAGAGCCCAGGACCATCTGTCTCCCCGGACCCAAATGGCAGCCACGCGATCCTGACCGGCGTGATCGTCGTCGGCGAGGCCGCGTACTCGGAGGATGGCGGCTGGCTCGCCTTCTCCGCCCGACCGAAGGATGGAAGCAGCGGCCCGGACCTCTACGTGTGGCGCGTGGGCGACCCTGCTGCGAGCGCCGTAACGGCGGACCACCGGACGTTCTTCGCGGGCTGGCTCGGGAACCTCGTCCTCGCCAGCCGCGTGCTTCCGGTCGAGACGCCGAACGCGGACGACCCGGACGCGAGCTCCGGCCCGGGCCCCACGCCGGACCCCTCGGCGGCGGCTTCTGCGGCACCTTCAGAGGAGCACGCGGTCTCCTTCGTGCTCGACCCGGAAACGGCGGCGGTGACCGACCTGGCCGGTGCCGACATCTGGCGACCGGTCGTGGACCCGACGTCGCGGCGGGTCGTCTACTGGGCCGGCACCCTGGTTCCTGATGGAACCGGAACCGGCTGGATCCTCGGGACCGGGCAGCTCGTCCTCGATGGCTGGAATGCCCCGCCGGCGGCACCGGCGGCAAGCTCCAACCCAGGCGCAACAGCCGGTGCAACGCCGCCGCCAGCAGCCTCGATCGATCCATTCGCCAGCCCGATGCCGACGCCACAGCCCGGTCCGGCCGGCTCGCCGGTCGTCGTCGCCGCGGGGCCGATCGTCGACTTCGATGCCATGTTCGATCTCACCGGGACGCGGCTGGCGATCTGGATCGCGGACCCGGCGAACGCCGATGTCGGGACCCTGCAGCTTGTGGCGCTCGACGCCGAGACGGGCGAGGTCGACGAGGACATTGACCCGCTGCCCGGGGTCGCGGCCATCCGAGGGTTCTCGATCGGCGAGAGCCGGCTCGCCTGGGTGACCCCGCCGGGCCAGGACGGCGAGTCCAGCCATGTCCAGGTCCTCGCCTGGACGGGGGACGAGTTCGGCCAGGGCCGTGGCACTGCCGGGGAACGGCTCGTCGTCGTTCGCTGATTCCAACTTTCGTGGTGCGCCGGGGCACCGCGCATTACCGCACCACACGGCCCTCCGCGACACCGATTGCCGGAAATGCCGTATCGTCGCGTCGTGCGACCCAGCAGGACGGTCGCGATTGCGGCGCTCACCGCCGCGCTCGCGCTCGGCGCGCTGCCGGGCCTCGTGGGCTCCAGGGAACCGAGCCGCGAGCAGCCCATCGATGCAGCGATGTTCAGAGACGTCATTCTCGCAGTGGCGGGCGGCCGATCGATCGATACGATCTCGGCGCCCGATCTGTCGTACGCCGCAGCCGGTCACCTCAATCCCGCCTCTGCCTTCCGGGACGCCGCTTCCGGCGCCGCCGCCCCGGCGGATCGCCTGCTGGCCACCCTGCCCAGGGTGCCCGCGACCTGGGACTGGAAGGCGCCGCGGTCCACGATCAGCGGGTACGCCACCTTCTACGACAACGGGACAACGGCGATGCGCCTGCCCCGCGGCACGATCGTCGTGATCTGCGGAGCGGCCGGCTGCCTGGAGCGGGTCGTCAACGATTACGGACCGGTCAAGCAGATCAGGGTCGTGGACATGTATCGGCCGGACTTCTTCCGGATCTGCGGCTGCGGCTGGTGGTCCGGGACGACCTGGGTGACCGTCTGGATCTACTGATCGAGTAGACTTGTCATCGACCTTCGAGGACCGGCCATGAGAGCCGGATACGGGCCCGGAGAGGCCGGAAGGAGAGGAGTCACGTCAGTGTCGCGTCGCATCCGAGCGACGACCCGCCGGCCCCGGGGATCCTGGTGAGCGGGCGACGGATCATGACGGCGGATGAGATCCGCCGGGCGGTGATCCGCATCTCCCACGAGATCGTCGAGAAGCACGCCGGTACGGACAGGCTCGTCCTGGTGGGCATCCAGCGGCGCGGCGTTCCGATCGCCCGGCGACTCGCGGACGCGATCCTGGAGCACGAGAACGTGGCGCTCCCGGTCGGTGCACTCGACATCACCTTCTACCGGGACGATCTGTCGATGCTCGCCCAACAGCCCGTCGTGAAGGGCACGGACCTGCCGTTCGACATCACCGGCACGACCGTCGTCCTCGTGGACGACGTCTTCTACACGGGCCGGACCATTCGCGCGGCGATGGACGCCCTGATGGAATACGGCCGGCCGCAGGCCATCCGCCTGGCGGTCCTCGTTGACCGCGGTCATCGCGAGCTCCCGATCCGGGCCGACCACGTCGGCAAGAACGTTCCGACCTCGCGAGAGGAGCTCGTCCGGGTCCGGATCGAGGAGGTCGACGGCGAGGACGCCGTGGACATCGATCGAGCGCCGGCGGCGACGGACGCCGCGCTGCCGGTCCCGTGAACGTGGCCGCGGATCCCGCTAACGCGGCGCCGACCGAGGCTGCCGCCCACGCCGTTCCCGATGCCGTTTCCGGCGAGCACACGGCGCCCGCCGGTCGCTGGACGCACCGTCACCTCCTCGACGTGGATGTCCTTTCGGCGGACGATCTCGAGCTGGTCATGCAGACCGCGGACACGATGGGCCAGGTCCTGGCCCGGCCGATCCCGAAGGTTCCCGCGCTGCGCGGCTGGGGCGTCACGATCCTCTTCTACGAAGCCTCCACGCGGACGCGGGTGAGCTTCGAGGTGGCCGCGAAGAACCTGTCCGCGGATGTCGTGAACATCGCCGCGACGAGCTCGTCCGTGACCAAGGGCGAGTCGCTCATCGACACCGTCCGGACGGTCGAGGCCCTCGGGGCGCGGATGCTCGTCATCCGTCACGCCACCTCCGGCGCGCCGTACCTCGCCGCGGAGCATTTCTCGGGCAGCGTTCTCAACGGCGGCGATGGCTGGCACGCCCATCCCACGCAGGCGCTCCTGGACCTGTACACGCTCCGGGCGCGACTGCCGGGCGGGTCCGTCCGTGGCCGGAAGATCGTCATCCTGGGCGACGTCCTCCACTCGCGCGTGGCGCGGAGCAACCTCTGGTCGCTGACCGCGGCGGGCGCGAATGTCTGGGTCTGCGGGCCCGCGACGCTCCTGCGCGGCTTCGAGGCGTGGGCCGCGACGGGGGTCGCAGGGTCGCGGCAGTTCCACGTCACCTCCGACATCGGCGCCGCACTCCGCGATGCCGACGTCGTGATGGCGCTGCGAATCCAGCGCGAGCGCATGGCCGGCGGCCTGCTGCCGTCGCTCCGCGAGTACGCGGCGCGATTCGGGCTGACGCGGGCGCGACTGGCACTCGCGAAGCCGGACGCGCTCGTGATGCCCCCCGGCCCGATGAACGAGGGCGTCGAAATCGCCCCGGACGTCGCCGCCGGTGGCCAGTCCGTGATCACGGACCAGGTCGCGAACGGGGTGGCCGTCCGGATGGCGGTGCTGTTCCTGCTCGCCGGCGTCCGAGGGATGGGGGAGTGACGACCGGGCTCGGCGTCGCGGCGTCGCGGGTCGGGGAGCGGCTAGCCGACCTCGAGGTCTCGCGTGCCTGGGTCGTGGACCCGGCGAGCGGCCGGGAGGGCCCCGGCGAGATCGTTGTCACGGACGGGATCCTCGAGGCGGTGACCTGGCTGGAGGGTGTCGAGGCGGAGGGCGTCGACGCGTCCGGGGTCATCGTGGCGCCGGGATTCCTCGATCTCCACGCACATTTCCGTGAGCCGGGCAACGAGGACGCGGAGACGATCGCGACAGGGCTCGCGGCCGCGGCCCACGGCGGATTCACGGCGGTCTGCGTCATGCCGAACACGACGCCGGCGCTCGACGAACCGTCCGTTCTGGCGCGGATCCGGGACGCGGCAGCGGCGAGCGGTTCGCCCGTGCGGCTGTTCGCGCATGGGGCAGTTTCGGCGGGGCGGGCCGGCGAGCAACTCGCGGCGCTCGGCGAGTTGGCGGACGCGGGCGGCGTCGGGTTCAGTGACGACGGCGGCCGGGTCCGGTCAGCATCCC
>JBKJVO010000353.1:0-3832 GCA_046717305.1 Candidatus Limnocylindrales bacterium | reverse complement strand
TGCAGTAGTCGGCATAGGTGATTACTACGCGTCTCGTGGGCTCGGAGTTGTGTATAAGAGTCAGCGCCGAGGTAGGTTCCCTGATGGATGCGTCCGGGAATCGCCGTCCAGCCCGTGGTCGCCGGTTCCACGCCCGAGATCAGCTCGAGCCGTTCCGGCCGGATGGCCACGGTGACCGTGTCACCCAACGACGGGGACGCTTCGGCGTCCGTCAACCGCCCGTCCAGGACGAGCCCCGCATCCGTCTCCACGCGCGCGGATCGATCCGCGGCCCCGTGCGCGATGAGCCGGCCGGCGATCGAGTTGGACTGGCCGATGAAGCCCGCGACGAAGCGGTTTCTCGGCCGCTCGTAGAGCTCCTCCGGCCGGCCCTGCTGCTGGATCCGCCCGTCGCGCATGACCACGATGACGTCGCTCATCGTCATCGCCTCCTCCTGGTCGTGGGTCACGTAGACGAACGTGATCCCCACCTCCTGCTGAAGGCTCTTCAGCTCGAGCTGCATCTCCTTGCGGAGCTTGAGGTCGAGCGCGCCGAGAGGCTCGTCGAGCAGCAGGACCGTGGGCCGGTTCACGAGCGCCCGCGCGAGCGCGACCCGCTGCTGCTGGCCGCCGGACAGCTCCCACGTCCGACGGTGGTCGTACCCGGCGAGCTGGACAAGCTCCAGGATCTCCGCAACGCGCCGGCGCTCGACGTCCTTCGCGACGCCGACCTGCCGGAGGCCGTAGCCGACGTTGCGCGCGACGTCCATGTGCGGGAAGAGGGCATAGTGCTGGAAGACGGTGTTCACGCTTCGCCGGTAGGCGGGGACGCCGGCGACCGGCTCGCCGGCGATGAGGATCTCGCCTTCTGTCGGCTGCTCAAAGCCCGCGATCATCCGCAGCGTTGTCGTCTTGCCGCATCCACTCGGCCCCAGGAGCGAGTAGAAGGACCCGCGCTCGATCCCGAGGGAGACGTGATCGACCGCCGTCACGGACCCGAACAGCTTCGTGACGTCGAGCAACTCGACATCGGCGCTGGGTACCGCGGTCATGCTTCCTGGGGACGAGGGCACTCGGGACCTCATGGTGCGGACCTTGGGGACGCCCCCGACACCGACCTGCATGGTACGGGCCGGTCGCCGTCGGATGCAATGCTCGCCGGCCGTTGCGTAGCATGGCGCCATGTACGTCGTGATCCTCGCCGGCGGCGGTGGGACTCGACTCTGGCCGCTCAGCCGGCCGGAGACGCCGAAGCCGTTCCTGCCGCTGCTCGGTGAAGAGTCGCTCCTCCAGCGAACGGTGGCGCGCGTGGCCGGGCACGCCGAGCTGCCGGTGGACCGGGCCGACGTCACGGTCGTGACGGATCGACGGTACTGGGGTCTCGTTCGCGAGCAGCTGCCCGGGATACGGGTCCTCGCCGAGCCGACCGGCCGGAATACGGCGGCGGCGATCGCGCTCGCGGCGATCCTCGTGGACCGGCCCGACGACGAGGTCATGGTCGTCCTGTCGGCGGACCAGACGATCTCTGACGAAGCCCGCTTTCGGGGTGTGCTCGCTGCCGCGGCAGAGTTGGCCGAAGGTGCGTTCGAGATCGAGGATCCGCTCGTCACCCTCGGAATCCAGGTCGATCGCCCGGCGACCGGGTTCGGCTATCTGATCCCCGACCTCGGTGGTGGTGGCATCCATTCCGGGCTGCAGGCCTATCCCCTCCGCGCCTTCGAGGAGAAGCCCACGAACGCCCGGGCCGCGGAGCTGATCCGGGAACCGGGCGTCGCCTGGAACGCGGGCATCTTCCTGTGGCGCCGCCGGGCCATCCGGGCAGCGCTCGAGCGATACACGTCCCTCATCACCCTGTTGGAGCCCGCCGCGACCTCGGACCCCGGCCTGGCCTTCGCCTACGACGCGATCCTGAGCCCGCGATCGATCGACCACGCGGTGATGGAGAGCGCGGCCGGGAACCGGCACGTCGTGATGACGGCGGCACATGTCGGCTGGAACGATCTCGGCAGCTGGACCGCACTGCTTGCTGCGATCGGGGGCTCCGGGTCCGGCGTCGTCATCCAGGCCAACGAGATGGCCGATGCCACGGCCGACGACCTGATCGTGGAACGCCTCGCCGGTCGCCTCGTCGTGTCGGCCGGTCCCCGGGGTATCCTCGCCACCACGCCGACCGCGCTCCTGCGGGGCGCCGCCGAGGGGCGGCCCGCGGTCGAGGCGCTCATTGACCGCGTGACCCGCTGGGAGGACCGATCGTGACCCACGCCGCAACGCCGACTCGCATCGTCTTTGGGACGGACGGCTGGCGGGCGAGGATCGGCGACGACTACACGTTCGAGAACGTCCGCCGCTGCGCGGATGGGGTCGCACGGTACGTGGTCGAGCGGGGAGAGCAGGCGAAGGGCGTCGTCGTCGCCTACGACCGGCGGTTCGCGTCGGAGCACTTTGCGATGGCGGCCGCCGAGGTCCTCCTGGCGCACGACATCCGGGTGGTCTTCGGCGACCGCGCCGTGCCGACCCAGATGAGCTCGTTCGAGGTCGTCGAGCGCGGTGCCTCGGCCGGAATCGTCATCACCGCCAGCCACAACCCATGGACGGACAACGGGTTCAAGGTGAAGTCGCCCAGCGGATCGGCGGCCGGCCCGGAGATGCTCAAGGTCATCGAGGCCGGCATCGCGGCAAACGGCGAGACCGAGATCCCGCGCCTTCCGTTCGACGATGCCGAGGCTTCTGGCCTGGTGGAGCGCTTCGATCCGTACGAGGGCTACGAGCGGTTCCTCCGCCGGACGCTCGATCTCGACGCGCTCAAGGCGGCCGACGCGCATGTCCTCGTGGAGCCGATGTGGGGCGCCGGTGCCGGGTGGATCAGCCGGCTCCTCGCCGGTGGCCGGATCCGGGTGACCGAGATCCACCAGGAGCGGAACCCGTACTTCGGCGGCGTCAACCCGGAGCCGATCCGTCCGAACGTGGACGAGGCGCTCGGGATGCTTGCCGGCGGCGGGTACGACGTGGGTCTGCTCCTGGACGGAGACGCGGATCGCGCGGGCGCCGCAGACGAGCGCGGGACTTTCATCCACCAGCTTCAGGTCACCGGCCTGCTCATGTACTACCTGGCCGAGCATCGCGGGCTGCGAGACCCGGTCGTCATCTCCGTGAACAACACCTCCATGGCGGCGCGTCTCGGCGAGCACTACGGCATCACCGTCCACGAGACGCCCGTGGGGTTCAAGTTCATCGGGCCCAGGATGATCGAGACCGGGGCGATGATGGGCGGCGAGGAATCCGGTGGCTTCGGGTTCGGGATGCACCTGCCCGAGCGCGACGGGATCTATGCCGATCTCCTCCTCCTCGACCTCTTCCTCCGGGAACGCGAGCGCGGTCGGTGGCCGGTCTCCCGGATGCTCGAGGCCTTCCACGAGCTCGCCGGTCCGTCGTTCTATCGCCGCGTGGACATTCACTTCGACCGGTCGGAGTACGAGGGCGTGAAGCGGCACGTGCTCGTGGACCTGGTGGACAAGGCCCCGACCTCGCTCGCCGGCCAGGCGGTGACGCGAACCCAGGTGCTGACCACGAACGACGGGTTCAAGTTCTTCATCGCCGACGGCAGCTGGCTCCTCGTCCGGGCTTCGGGAACGGAACCGCTCATGCGGGTCTACGCGGAGGCGACCTCGCCGGAGGTGCGCGAGGCGATCATCGAGTCCGGGGATCAGCTGGTACGCGGCGGATGACGGGCGGCGAGGCGCTGCCTCGACGCGTTGACAAGCCGTGGGGCCACGAGCTGATCTGGGCCCACACGGATCGCTACGTCGGCAAGCTCCTCGTCATCGAGACCGGGAAGCGCCTCTCCCTGCAGTAC
>JBKJVO010000352.1:0-3189 GCA_046717305.1 Candidatus Limnocylindrales bacterium | reverse complement strand
CCGTCCGGGTCACGGTCGTGGCGTGGACCTTGACCAGGACCTCGTCGTCCTTCGGGACGGGCCGCTCGACCTCCTCGAGTCGCAGAACCTCCGGCGGTCCGTACCGGTCGTAGACAACGGCTTTCATCGGTTTCACGTCCTCTCGTCTGTCAGCTGTCATCGATGGATGGGGCCGCCGTGGTTCCACGCCAGTCCTGCCCGATAGAGCTCGGCGGGCCTGCCGCCGGCCGGGCCGGGCCGAGCTCGGCGCCCCGTCGGGATCACCCAGCCGTCCTCCGCGACGACGCTCCGCCGGAAGTTCGCGGCGTCGAGCTGGACGCCCCAGAGGGCCTCGTACACTGCCCGCAGCTCGGCCAGGGTGAACGTCGGTCCGACGAACGCCGTTGCGATGCCCGTGACCTCGAGCTCGACGCGGACGCGCTCAATCGCGTCGCGAACGATCCGCAGATGATCGAACGCCAGGTCGATCGTTCCCTTGAGCACCTCGGAAACCGGGATCAGGGCCGCCTCCGCTGCGTCCGTGCCCGCCACGACAGCCCCGACGTCGCGCAGCACCGCGAGATACGCGACCGTCACGACGTTCATTCGAGGGTCGCGCCCGGGATCGCCGTACGCACCGAACTGGGTCAGCAGGCTCGCGGCATCGACGCCGGTCTCCTCGGCCAGCTCCCGCTTCGCCGCCTCGTCCAACGTCTCGGTCGGACGCTTGAAGCCACCCGGGATCGCCCACATCCCCTGGAACGGCGCCTCACCACGACGCACGAGCAGCGCGTGAAGCGTGCCGTCGGACATGGTCAGGATCACCACATCCACCGTCACGGCGAACGGCGGAAACCGCGATGGGTCGTAGCCCTCCGGTACGCTTGATCCTCTGGTTGTGGTCTCCATGACTCTTACTCTACCAGCAGGTTAGGGTCTTGTCGACAAGAACTCTGCGACACCATATCGGCCGGCCGCACAGGGAGCCGAACCCGTACTCCGACCGCGCAGCCCTCTCGCCACGCTAACGATCACCGTCCGGCTCGACAAGCCGCAGGTGACCGCCGGAACGTAGCCTGTGCGCCATGGACGACGCCGGACTACCGGAGGTGTATCCTTACATCACTATTGATGTAAGGAGTCAAGCCATGGAAATTTCCGCCCGGCTGACCACCAAGGGCCAGATCACGATCCCGCGCGCCGTCCGCAAAGCCCTCGCGCTCCAGGAGGGCGATCACGTCATCTTTCGCGTCGATGGGGATCGCGCGATCCTCGCCCGGACGGAGGACCTGCTCAGTCTCGCGGGATCGATCGCGGTGCCCGCGGCCAGGCGGGGCATGCCCTGGGCGAAAATCATCGAGGAGACGCACCGGGCCCGGGGTCGTCGGCAGCCTTGAGCGTCTTCGTCGATACGAACGTCCTGGTTCGGCACCTCACCGGAGACCCGCCGGAGCAGACAGCTCGGGCGAGCCGGTTCCTCGCGGAATCGGAGACCATCCTCTTGCCGGACTTGATCGTGGCCGAACTCGTGTACGTCCTCGAATCGGTCTACGAGACGCCACGCCCCCAGATCGCCCGCGCCGTTCGGTCGATCCTCGCATTCGGGGAGATCCGCGCCGTCGACGTGGAGTTGCTCCTGCGGGCGGTCGAGGTCTATGAAGTCGATCGGCTCGACTTCGCCGAGGCCTACCTCGTCGCAACGGCCGAACGCTCCGGCGTCACTGCGATCGCCTCGTTCGACCGCTCGATTGATCGCGTCCCCACGGTGCGGCGCATCGAGCCCGGTTGATTCTTCACTGGATCGGCGGCTCGCGGCTCGCGGCTCGCGGGGCGCACGCGGACCACAACTCCCGGACACCGAGATTGACACATCCCACCGTCGGTCGTACGATCAGTCATACCAATGCCACCCGACACTGAACCTCACCGGCACGCCCTCGCCGAGGCCGCAGCGGCCTACGGTTCGGCGAACGCCACGAAGGCCCACACGAAGCTCTCGATCAGCCTTCCGTCAGACCTGGTCGAGCACGTGCGGAGGGCGGCCGCCGATTCTGGGCTGTCTGTCAGCGGGGTCATCGCCGCTGCCCTTCACCGCACGATCACCACCTCGGACCGGGACCGTCTCGATGCCGCGATCGCCGCGCAGAACGAGGAGAACCTGGCCTGGGCGGACGCCTTCCTCCCATTGACGTCGCGGCTGTGGTCGGAAGTCGAGTGGTAGGGATCGGCCGGGACCCGGTGTTCGCCGGCCCGCGTCGGGGTGACATCCATTTCGTGGATTTCCTCGACGCTGGCGGGCATGTGATCCACGGACCCCACCCGGCCCTGGTCATCCAGACGGACCGCTTGCAGCGCTCGTCGACCGTAATCGTGGCGCCCATGACCAGCTCGGCCCGGGCCGCCGAGTACGCACCACCCTTCCTTGTACCCGTGGCCGCACGAGAATCGGGCCTCCCTCGCGATGGGTGGATCAAATGTGACCAGCCGACCACGTTACCCAGTGCGCTCCTTGGTCCCCGGGTCGGCCGCCTGAACCCGGCCGCGCTCGAGCGGCTCGATGCCGCCCTTCGGTTCGTCTTCGACCTGGGAGCGTAGAGCGCGCGGCGCGGCATTCGATCGATGCTCGGGAGCCGTGCCGATCGGAAGCATCCCATTCTCTGTGCCGGCTCGAGCCGGCTGGATTACGTCCTGCGGTTGCCGGCCTTGTCCCGGCCCGTGATGCCCCCAGCAGCAAAGTCCGGGCTTCAGCGGGGCCTGGTCGGCTCGAGCGCCGAGTCCGCGGTCCGCCGTGACGATCCGAGCATCGGGCTGAGCACGAGACGCCGCGGCTCTGGGCTCTCAACGCAGGCCTCAGCTCTGTGCAACGGAGCCTGGCGGGTCGCTACCACTCGAAATGCTGCTCCCAGCATCACGAGGGCTCTCAACGACGGTTCGCGAGGGCTCGGTTGCCTGAGCACGACGCGATCGACGCGGGCGCGAGCGGGCGATGCGGGGGGCGGGTCAGCACAGACGTTGGGATGCATACGTGCCGATCGCACGCCCGTGACAGTCCGGTCTCGGCCAGTCCATGATGATCCGCGCACCTTCGAAATGGGGAGAACGATTCGTGGACCTGCGGCTGCCCGAGCCCGAGGCGTCCGGTTTCGCCGACGTGGCGGGCGTCCAGATCGCCTGGCAATCGTTCGGTCGAGGCGAGTCGGCTGTGCTCGT
>JBKJVO010000351.1:0-2965 GCA_046717305.1 Candidatus Limnocylindrales bacterium | reverse complement strand
CCACTGATCGGGACGTTCGCGCCGATCGCCGCCGCGAGCGGCTCTTCGATGAGGTACGCCTCCTTCGCGCCGGCCTTGAGGGCCGCGTCACGGACCGCGCGCTTCTCGACGGAGGTCACGCCGGCCGGCACGCTGATCATTACCTCCGGCCGGCTGAACATGAACTTGCCCTTGGTCGCCTTGCCGATGAAGAAGCGGAGCATCGCCTCGGTGATGACGTAGTCCGCGATGACCCCGTCCTTCATGGGGCGGATCGCATGGATGTTGCCCGGCGTACGGCCGATCATCTCGCGGGCTTCCTCGCCCACGGCCCGGATCCGGTTGTCGTCATCCACCGCCACGACAGACGGCTCCTGGATGACGATGCCCTTGCCCTCGACGTGGACGAGGACGTTGGCGGTGCCGAGGTCGATGCCGATCTTCATGCGGGTATGCCGGGTTCCCCTTCCATGACGTGTTCGATCCTGGCGCCGAGGTCCAGGAACTTCAGTTCGATGTTCTCATACCCTCGCCGGACATGGTGTCCGCCGTGGATGGTGGACATGCCGGTCGCGGCAAGCGCGGCCAGAATCAGCGACGCGCCGCCCCGAAGGTCGGAGATGTCCACGTCCGCCCCGACCAGCGTCGCCGGACCCTGGATGATCGCGTGGCGCGGGTCCGGGAGGTCGATCTCCGCGCCCATCTTGCGGAGCTCGGCCATCCACTCGAGACGGTCCTCGAAGATCGCCTCGAGGACGGTGGACTGGCCGTCCGCCTGGGTCAGCAGCACGCTCAAGGGCGGCTGGAGGTCCGTCGCCAGACCGGGGTAGGGCGCCGTCTCGACGTCCACGGCCCGATAGGCACCCGGCCCGACCTTCGTCGCATCCAGGATCAACCGGTCCGTGCCGCAGTCGACCGTGATGCCCATCCGATCGAGGACCTCGACGAGCGCGACGAGGTGGTCGCAGCGGGCCCCCTCCAGGGTCACCCTGCCGCCGGTCATCGCCGCAGCGATCGCGAAGGTGCCGGCCTCGATCCGGTCCGGGACCACCGCGTGGTCCGCGCCTCGAAGCCGTCGCTTGCCCTGGATCTCGATCGTGTCCGGCGTGGTCCGCTCGACGTCGGCGCCCATCTTGCGGAGGAACTCGATCAGGTCGTCCACCTCCGGTTCCTGGGCCGCCGGGCGGATCACCGTGTGGCCCTCGGCGAGCGTCGCCGCGAGCATCGCGTTCTCGGTCCCCATGACGGACACGAAGGGGAACGTGACCTCCGTGCCGCGGAGCCGTCCCGGCGCCTTGGCGTAGTAGTACCCGTAGCGGTAGTCGATCTCCGCGCCGAGCGCCCGCATCGCATCGACGTGGAGGTCCACCGGCCGGCGGCCGATCCGGTCTCCGCCCGGGTTGCTGATGATCACCTCGCCGAACCGTGCGAGGAGCGGGCCGAGGAGCATGAAGCTCGCCCGCATCTTCGCGGCCGCCTCGAGCGGCACGAACAGCCAGTCAACGTCGCCTGCCGCGACCTCGTAGACGTTGGGGGAGGGGTGGTCCACCACCGCCCCGAGATCCCGCAGCGTCTCCGCCATCACGCGCACGTCCTCGATCTCCGGGACGTTCGTGAACCGGCAGCGCTCGCCCGTGAGGACCGCCGCGGCAAGCAGCTTGAGCGCGGCGTTCTTGGCCCCGGCGATCGGGACGGTGCCGTGGAGCGGCGTGCCCCCGGTCACGCGAAAGGCCTCCCGCTGGACGGGCTGGGGAACGTACTCCCAGTGGAACGGGCGGGGATCAGTCACGCGCCGGCAACCTCAACTCTGAACCTTCGCTCGCCCTCCGAGGACCGAGGCGACGCCCCGCTAGCCATCGGCCCGGTGACGGCGGGGCCCCTCACGATGGCGGCGCTCGGCGACGCGCTGGCGGAGGAGCGCAACCTGGAGCGCGGCGCGGGCCGACGCGAGGTCGGCGCCCTCGTGGAAACCGCCCTCCAGGGCACGTTCGGCCTCGCGGCGTGCCTCCGCGGCCTTCTCGAGGTCGATCTCGGCTGCCATGTCGGCCATCTCGGCCATCACGACGACCTTGTCCGGGAGGACCTGGAGGAAGCCGCCGGCAATCGCGAACGTCTCCGTCTCGCTGCCCTTGCGGATGCGCAGCTCTCCCAGCCCGAGGATGGACACGAGCGGTGCGTGATGGGGGAGCACGCCGAGCTCACCTTCGATCCCCGGGAGCGTCACGGCATCCACCGTGTCGCTGTACGCGAGCCGCTCGGGGCTGACGATCTCGAGCAGAAGGGGCATGCGATCAGCCCGCCAGCTTGGCTGCGTTGGCGCGCACGTCGTCAATCGTGCCGGCGAGGAAGAACGCCTGCTCCGGCAGCGTGTCCACCTTGCCGTCCAGGATCTCCTTGAACGAGGCGACCGTGTCCTTGATCGCGACGTACACGCCTGCCCGGCCGGTGAAGACCTCGCCGACGAAAAACGGCTGGCTCATGAACCGCTGGAGACGCCGCGCCCGGGAGACCGTGGACTTGTCCTCCTCGGACAGCTCGTCGATGCCGAGGATCGCGATGATCTGCTCAAGGTCGCGGTAGCGCTGGAGGACGCGCTGCGTCTCGCGCGCCACGTCGTAGTGCTCCTGGCCCACCACGAGCGGGTCCAGGACCCTCGAGGTCGAGGTGAGCGGGTCCACGGCCGGGTAGATGCCCAGCTCGGCGATGCTCCGCTCGAGGCGGATCGTCGAGTCGAGATGGCCGAACGTTGTGGCGGGCGCCGGGTCCGTGTAGTCGTCGGCCGGCACGTAGACCGCTTGGAGGCTCGTGATCGAGCCCTTCTTCGTCGAGGCGATCCTCTCCTGGAGTGCGGCCATCTCCGTCGCCAGGTTTGGCTGGTAGCCGACGGCCGACGGCATCCGGCCAAGCAGCGCCGACACCTCCGAGCCAGCCTGGGTAAACCGGAAGATGTTGTCGATGAACAGGAGCACGTCTCGGTGCTCCACGT
>JBKJVO010000350.1:0-4125 GCA_046717305.1 Candidatus Limnocylindrales bacterium | reverse complement strand
TGGAGCTGGTCGCCTGGAACTCGGACGATTCCGCCCGCCCGATCGCAATCGTGGACGTCGCGTGTTCCGCGGGAACTTACGTGCGAGCGCTTGCGCGGGACCTCGGCACGACACTCGGCAGCGGCGCGTACCTCGGCGCGCTCATCCGGACCGCGAGCGGCCCGTTTCGGCTGGAGGACGCCGTCACGCTGGACCGTCTCCGCGCTGCCGCGACGGCGGGCGCGGCGGCGATCAGGGACCTGCTCCTGCCCGTGGACGCGGGGCTGGAGTCGATGCCCTCGGTGCCCCTGGAGGTGGGCGAGATCTCCGATGCGGCGATGGGTCGCTACGTCCGACCGGCCGCAGGCGTCGGTGGCCTGCCCGCCGGCGAGCCGATCCGACTCCTGGACAGCGCCGGCGTGATCGTGGGGATCGGCATCGTCGACGGTCGGCGCATCGCGCCGGCGAAGATGCTGCCGGGTGCGGTCGGCTCGATGGTCCTGCACGCTCAACCCGACGCTGAACCCGTCCCCGAGTCCGTGACCGTCGATGCCTGAGGCAGATCTCGCGCCCGGCGGCCGGATGGCCGTCGTGCCGGGGATCGATGCGCTCAGCGGGGACCTCGGGCGTCTGTTCGTCGTGGTCGGCGTGTTCGACGGTCTCCACCTGGGTCACCTCTACCTGCTCCGCCGACTCCGCGAGGAGGCGGCACGTCGGGACGCGCTGCCCGCGGTCATCACGTTCGACCATCACCCCGACGAGATCCTCACCGGCGCCGCGCCTCCCCTGCTGTGCGATCCGGACGAGCGGCTGGAGCGACTGGAGGCGGCCGGCGTGGCCGTCACCGTCGTCCACCACTTTGACCTTGCGCTCCGGATGACGGGCTACGACGCGTTCGTCCGACGAATCGCCGACCGCTCACCGCTCGCGGGGTTCCTCATGACCCCCGATTCGGCGTTCGGCCACGAGCGACGCGGGACCCCGGAGGCGGTCGCGGCCCTCGGGGCGACGATGGGTTACGACGTCGCCGTCATCCCGTCCCTCGATCTCGACGGTCGGCCGGTCCGCAGCGCCGAGATCCGTTCCGACATCGCGACCGGCGACTTCGCCGGCGCAGCGCGACTCCTCGGACGTTCCTATGCGGTGATCGGCGATGCGAGCGCGACTCCGGCGGGCGCGTTCCAGCTGTCCTTCCCGATGCCGGTCGCGCTGCCGCCGGCCGGGGAGTACTCGGCCACCGTCCTGTTCGGGGATGAGGTCCTCGGCAGTCAGTCGGTCGTCAGCATTGAACCGGGGGGCACGCTGTCGTTGCCCGGCGCACACCTGCCGTCCGGTTCCCGGGTCCGGGTGACGTTCGTGAGCACAGCAGGCGGCAAGTAGCGCCGGCCCTGACTTCCCGCCCCGCCGCGCTCGTGGTTGATCGACGAGCGATCCGTCGGCCGGCTCGACCGGAACTCGCTCCAATGTCATCGAGGTGGGCATTCGGGAGACCTACCCCGCCGGGACGCGACCTCGCGTCGCAGTTCGGCTGACGGTTGTCCGATCCGGCCCGGGCTGGTACCATCCGTCGGTCAAAGTTGAAATGGAACGCCATACAGTCACGTTCGTGTCGGAGGACCGAGTGCCGCTCGCGCGGGAAGAGAAGCAGGAGATCATCACGGGGTTCGCCGTCACGGACGGCGACACCGGGTCCCCGGAAGTCCAGGTCGCGCTCCTGACGGAGCGGATCAAGGACCACACGGCGCATCTCCGGAGCTTCCACAAGGACAACCATTCGCGTCGCGGCCTCCTCAAGCTCGTCGGCCAGCGCCGTCGCCTTCTCGCTTACCTCGTGAAGAAGGACAACACGCGCTACCGCGCCGTCATCGGACGGCTCGGACTCCGCCGCTAGCCCGCGCTGCCAACTGCCCCCGGGTCCATCCCGGGGTCAATCGCATCGGGCGCCCGTCGGGTCGACCAGCCAGGAAATCGTCGCCTCCTCCGCGAACAGGAGGAACATCACCCCGTGTCCAACATCTTCGAGATCGAGTTCGGCGGCCGCACGCTCACCATCGAGACCGGCAAGCTCGCCCGGCTCGCCGGCGGCGCCGTCACCGTTCGCTACGGCGACACCATGGTGCTCGGCACCGCCAACCGGTCCGATCCGCGCCCCGGGCTGGACTTCTTTCCGCTGACCGTCGAGTTCGAGGAGCGGATGTACGCCGCGGGCAAGATCCCCGGCGGGTTCATCAAGCGCGAGGCGCGCGCGTCGGAGGCCGCGACCCTGGCCGCGCGCCTGACCGACCGCCCGATCCGCCCGCTCTTCCCCGAGGGCTACAAGGACGACATCCAGCTCGTCATCACGGTCCTCTCGACCGACCAGGAGAACGACCCGGACATCCTCGGCACGGTCGCCGCGTCCGCCGCGCTGACGATCAGCGAGATCCCGTTCGCCGGCCCGGTCGGTGCGGTTCGAATCGGCCGCATCGACGGCGAATTCGTCGTCAACCCGACGTTCAGCCAGCTCGCCGACTCGGAGATGGACCTCATCGTGTCCGGCACGCGCGACGCGATCATGATGGTCGAGGCGGGGGCGAAGCTCCTGTCCGAGGACGTCATGGCGGAGGCGATCCTGTTCGGCCACCGCGCGCTGCAGCCCCTCATCGACATCCAGGAGGAGCTCCGGAAGGCGGTCGGCAAGGCCAAGATCACGCCGTTCCTCGAGGCCGGCATCGGATCGGTCCTCGAGTTCGCCAGGGCCGCCGACGCGGGTGACGAATTCGTCATCGTGGACGTCGAGACGACCGGCACGGATCCCAGGATGGCGGACCTCGTCGAGATCGCCGCGGTCAAGGTCAAGGGCGGCAAGATCACGGACCGGTGGTCCACGCTCGTCAACCCGGGACGCCCGATCGTCGGCAACCAGATGCACGGCATCAAGGACGCAGACGTCAAGAAGGCCCCGAAGCCGGACGACGCGGCCAGGCAGGCCGTCAAGTTCATCGGCGACTCGAAGGTCGTCGGCCACTCGGTCGGGTTTGACCTTGGGTTCCTCGAGGCCGCGCTCGGCGACGGGACGCACTTCGAATCCGGTCGCTACCTCGACACGCTGACGATCGCGCGAGAGGGCTACCCGGACCTTGAGAATTACAAGCTGGAGACGCTGTCCCGTTTCTTCGGCATCGAGCTGGCCCAGGCGCATCGAGCCGGGCCGGACGCCGAGGCGACCGCTAACCTGCTCATCTGGTTCGGCAGTGACCTGCCGGCACGCATCAAGACGCTGCGCGAAGGGCTCGCCGACGCGATCCGTGCCACCCGCAGCGGTGGCGACAGCAAGGCACTGCAGGAGTCGGCTCGCCGCGAGGCACGCGTCAGCAAGGGCCTGTTCAGCCTGGTCAACAAGAAGACCGCTCGCCAGATGGCCCTCGACGAGGGGATCCGGATGGACGGTCGCGGCCTGACGGAGCTCCGGAAGATCTCGGTGGACGTCGGCGTCCTCCCGCGGGCGCATGGCTCCGGCCTGTTCACGCGCGGCGAGACGCAGGTCCTGACGATCGCCACGCTCGGGTCGTCATCGGACGTCCAGCGCATCGACACGATCAGCCCGAAGACCGAGAAGCGCTACATCCACCACTACAACTTCCCGCCGTACTCCACGGGTGAGAACAAGCCGATGCGCGGCCCCAGCCGGCGCGACATCGGGCACGGCAACCTGGCCGAGCGGGCCCTCCTGCCGGTTCTCCCGAACAGCGCGGACTTCCCGTACGTCATCCGGCTCGTATCGGAGTGTCTGTCGTCCAACGGCTCGACCTCGATGGCCTCGACGTGTGGTTCGACCCTCGCCTTGATGGATGCCGGTGTGCCGATCTCGGCCCCGGTGGCCGGCGCGGCGATGGGCCTGATCAGCGAGCCCGACGGTCGGTTCGTCGTCCTCACGGACATCCTCGGCAAGGAGGACTCGGTCGGTGACATGGACTTCTAGGTGACCGGCACGCGGGACGGCATCACCGCCCTGCAGATGGACATCAAGGTCCAGGGCATCAGCGAGGCGATCATCCGGGACGGTCTCAAGCAGGCCCTCGCGGCCCGTCTGGAGATCCTCGACAAGATGACCGAGGTCATGCCCGAGGCCCGTGGCCAGATGAGCGACTTCGCGCCGCGCATCAC
>JBKJVO010000349.1:0-2855 GCA_046717305.1 Candidatus Limnocylindrales bacterium | reverse complement strand
CTCGTGGACGCGGGGTTCATCGTCATCGCCGTCGGCGGAGGCGGGATCGCCGTCGTCGAGACGGCTCCGGGACGGTACCAGGGCGTCGAGGCCGTCATCGACAAGGACCGGGCGTCGGCGCTGCTCGGCGCCAGCCTGAGCGTGCCACTCCTGGTCCTGTCCACCGGCGTCGAGCGGGTGGCAATCCATTTCCGGCAGCCCGATGAACGCTGGCTCGAACGCATGACGGCGTCGGAGGCAGCTGCCTACAACGCCGCCGGCGAGTTCCCGAAGGGCAGCATGGGTCCAAAAGTGGAGGCAGCCATCCAATTCCTTGCGCGCGGTGGAGAGGAGGTCCTGATCACGACACCCGCGGCGCTCAGTCGCGCGATCACCGGAGCGACCGGCACCCGGGTCGTCCGGGACGGGTGATCCGCTCCCGGCCGAGAGGGACGTCCAACCTGTCGGCGAGAAGGGCCGAACAAGCCCACAACGATGCTCAGAACAGGAGGCATTGATGGCAAAGGTCAACGCGGAACCTTATGACTTCGAGTTCACGCTCGAGAAGACTGCGTTGGTGATGATCGACTTTCAGCGCGACTTCGTGTACCCGGGCGGCTTCGGAGAATCGCTCGGGAACGACACCTCGCTGCTGCTCAAGGCAGTCAAGCCGGCCCAGAAGGTGCTCGAAGCCTGTCGCGCGGCCGGCATGTTCGTGATCCATACCCGCGAGGGGCATCGACCGGACCTGTCCGACCTGCCGAGGGCCAAGAAGGAGCGCGGCAACGCGCCACTGCAAATCGGGGACAAGGGCTCCATGGGGCGCCTCCTCGTGCGCGGCGAATACGGCCACGGAATCGTTGACGAGCTCGTCCCGATCGAGGGCGAGCCCGTCGTGGACAAGCCGGGCAAGGGCGCGTTCTACGCGACGGATATGGACACGATCCTCCGGATGCGAGGGATCGAGAAGCTCATTTTCACCGGCGTGACCACGGAGGTCTGCGTCACCACGAGTGTGAGGGAGGCGAACGATCGCGGCTTTGACGCACTGGTCCTGGAGGACTGCACGGGCTCGTATTTCCCCGAGTTCCAGCAGTCCGCGCTGGCGATGGTGAAGGCCCAGGGAGGGATCTTCGGCTGGGTCAGCGATTCGACCCGCTTCCTCGGCGCGCTGGAGGGGGCGCGTCGGGAATCGTCGGGCATGGCTGCGGCGCGCTGAAACGCGCCGCCTGAGGAGGGTGAGGAGACACGATGCAAGGTTCAATTCGCACCAAGCCCAGGCTGTGGGTGCCTGGGGACTGGAACGCGTTCTTTGGGCTCGGGACGAACGTCCTGCTGAACGTGCTGGTCCTGTCGTCGCTGATGCTGTACGTCGTCGGGTTGCCGCCGGAGGACGTCTTCGGACGCATCCTGCCGGCACTGGCGATCGCGCTCCCGATCGGCAACCTGTTCTACGCCTACCTCGCGTATCGGCTGGCGCAGAAGGAGGGGCGGGACGACGTCGCGGCGATGCCGTACGGGCCGAGCGTCCCGCACTACTTCTTCGTGACGTTCGCGATCATGCTGCCGGTCCTCGGCAAGACCGGGGACGTCGGGAAGGCCTGGGAGGCCGGCATCGCGTGGGCCTTCCTCATCGGCATCGTCGTGATCATCGGCGCGTTCATCGGCCCAACGATCCGGAAGTACACGCCCCGCGCGGCGATGCTCGGCACGCTCGCCGGCATCTCCGTCGCGTTCATCTCCATGAATGCCGCGTTCGAGATGTTCAACGCCGCGTGGATCTCCCTCGCGACGCTGGCCATCATCCTGCTGTCGTGGACGGCCGGGGTTCGCCTGCCGTTCGGGATTCCGGGTGGCCTGGCGGCGATCCTCGTCGGCACGGTGATCGGCTGGCTGTCGTACGGGGTCTTTGGCTGGACCGGGCTGGACCCGGCCCAGGTATCCGACGCGTTCAAGCAGGTCGGCGTCAACCTGCCCACGCCGGGCACGGAAGTGCTGGCCGGCATGTCCGACGTCCTGCCGCTCCTCGTGACGGCCATCCCCCTCGGCGTCTACAACTTCACCGAGGGCATGAACAACGTCGAGTCGGCGTCCGTGGCCGGAGACAACTACAACCTCCGCCACATCCTGCTTGCGGATGGCATTGGCGCCATCGTGGGATCGTTCCTGGGCAGCCCGTTCCCGCCCGCGGTGTACATCGGCCATCCGGGCTGGAAGGCCGTCGGCGGCCGAATCGGGTACTCGCTCGCGACCGGGATCGTCATCTCGGCGATCTGCCTGTTCGGACTCGTGGCGCTGTTCCTCGCAGTCGTGCCACGGGCCGCGTTGTTCCCGATCCTCCTGTTCATCGGTCTCGTGATCGGCGCCCAGGCGTTCCAGACGTCGAGGGCGAAGTACGCCCCGGCGATCGTCCTCGCGCTGGTCCCGAACATCGCCCAATGGGCCAAGACCCTCGTCGATGGCGCCCTCGGAGCCGCGGGAACCAACGCCACGACCGTCACGTACGAGGCCCTCGGCCAACAGGGCGTGGTCTACGCGGGCCTGGAGCGGCTCGGAGCCGGCGCCGTGCTGGCCGGGCTCATGCTCGCCGCGATCGCCTACTTCATCATCAGCAAGGAATACAGCCGCGCGATCGTGTACACGCTGATCGCGGCCGGCCTGTCCTTGATCGGCCTGATCCACGATCCTGCCGGGCTGATCTTCCAGAGCGTGGACGGGGTGTTCCAGATCCGACAGCCGGAGCCGGTCTGGATCGGCTACCTGCTCGCTGCCGTCGTGATCTGGACCGCCGCCTGGCGTGAAGGTCACGGCACGATGGCGGAGCTCCGCGAGGCTGTCTCGACGCCGCCCGCGGCGGACGAGGTCGCCATGTAACC
>JBKJVO010000348.1:0-11003 GCA_046717305.1 Candidatus Limnocylindrales bacterium | reverse complement strand
CGCCGGCTGCTTCGCCTGTGCCGGCACTACGGCTCCAACCCGGTGATCGTGTGTGCGTCGGCGACGATCGGAAACCCCGCGGAACTCGCCGCCCTGCGGCGGCGCCTACCGGCCCGCCGGCCAGGTGGTGGTCACGAACCCGGACATGCTCCACTCGGCAATCCTCCCCCACCACACGAAGTGGTTCCAGCTCTTCGAGCAGGTCCAGGTCATCGTCATCGACGAGCTGCACACCTATCGCGGGGTGTTCGGAAGCCACGTTGCGAACGTCCTGCGCCGGCTGCTTCGCCTGTGCCGGCACTACGGCTCCAACCCGGTGATCGTGTGTGCGTCGGCGACGATCGGAAACCCCGCGGAACTCGCCGCCCTGCTGACAGGACGCACACCGCGCCTCATCGACCGGAACGGCGCTCCGAATGGCGAGCGCCACATCCTGCTCGTCAACCCGCCACTCCTCGATCAGGCGACGGGCGCTCGGACCTCGGCGCTCACGCATGCCCAGCGGTGGGCGCTGCCGTTCCTCCGGGCCGGCCGTCAGACGATCGTGTTCGGACGGGCGCGCGTGGCGGTCGAGATCCTGCTGACCGGTCTCCGCGAGGCGCTTCGCGAGCACCTCGGGCCGCGATCCCGCATTCGCGGCTACCGCGGCGGCTACCTGCCGACGGAGCGACGGGCGATCGAGCGCGGCCTGCGCGACGGCGAGATCCTCGGGGTCGTCTCGACGAACGCCCTGGAGCTCGGCGTGGACATCGGATCGCTCGATGTCGCCGTCCTGGCCGGGTATCCAGGCTCGGTCGCGGGAACGTGGCAGCAGCTTGGTCGCGCCGGCAGACGGCTCGAGCCGTCCGTCGGGATCCTCGTCGCGTCGTCGTCGCCGGTGGACCAGTACGTCATCCATCACCCCGAGTTCCTCCTCGAGCGCACGCCCGAGGAAGCCCGGATTGATCCGGACAACCTCCACGTCCTCCTTGCCCATCTGCGCTGCGCCGCGTTCGAGCGGCCGTTCGAGCCGGGCGAGGTCTTCGGCCCGGGACCGGCGGATGACCTGCTCGAGTTCCTCGCCGAGGACGGCCACGTGCGCCAGGCCGGTGACGGGCGCTGGTACTGGAGCTCGGAGAACTTCCCGGCCTCGGAGGTCAGCCTGCGCGCGGCGGCGCCGGAGAACGTCGTGATCATCGACACGACGCCGGACCGGCCGCGCGTGCTCGGTGAGGTGGATCTGTTCTCGGCCCAGATCCTCGTCCACGAGCGGGCCATCTACCTGCACGAGTCGATCCAATACTACGTGGACCGCCTCGAATGGGGCGAGCGGAAGGCGTACGTCCATCGGGTGGACGTGGACCACTACACGTACGCCAATCGTGCCGTGACCCTCAAGCCACTCGATGTGTTCGCCGATGCGCCGGCGATCGGGGGCCGGCGGATCCACGGGGAGGTGATGGTCGCCAGCCTTGTCACGCTCTTCAAGAAGCTGAAGTTCGGGACGGACGAGAACGTCGGCTGGGGTCCCATCGACCTCCCCGAGCTGGAGCTCCAGACGACCGCCTACTGGGTCACCGCCGAAGGTGCGTCGGCTGGCTGGCGGCGAGACGACCTGGACGTGGCGCTCGTCGGCGCCGGGCGGGCACTCCAGGCGGTGGCCGCGGTCCTCCTCATGGTGGACCCGCACGATCTCGGGCTCGTCTCGCAGGTTCGGTCGCCGCACCAGGAGTCGCCGACCATCTACCTCTACGAGGCGATGCCCGGTGGAGTCGGGCTGTCCGAGCGACTCTTTGCGCGGCACGACGAGCTCGTCGGGGGTGCGGCGGACCTCGTGCGTGCCTGCCCCTGCGAAAGCGGCTGCCCGGCCTGCACGGGACCCCGGCTGGACCCGGCGGTGGACGCGAAGGCACTCGCGCTTCGGCTGCTCCTGGCGCTCGGTTCCGGCGAGGTCGCGCTGCCGATCGCCGCGGGGGCAGGCGCCCGGGTCGCCTGATCCCATGACGATCGCGCTCGAGCGCCGGCTCGCGAGCTTCCGTTCCGCACGTGGCGGCACCACGGAGTCCGGATCGTCGCGGGCGGCGCCGGCGGACCGGATGCGTCGAGTCGCCGCGGGCGCCGAGCGTCTCGCCGCGGAGGTCGACGGCGAGCTCATCCGGACGCCGGTCGGCTGTTTCGTTCGCGTCGAGGGCCGCGGGGACGTCGTCCCCGTGGACCGTGCGCGGCTCGCGCGCCTGCCCGGTCAGCCGCCACCGGACGTGCCGCTCGTGTGCCTGGACACGGAGACCACCGGCCTCGCCCCCGCGGCCGGGACCCTAGCCTTCCTCGTCGGGCTCGGGTGGTGGGAAGGCGCGCGCTTCCGGCAGGTGCAGCTGCTCCTCCCCGACCATGCGGACGAACCGGCGCTCCTCCATGAACTCCGGAGCCATATTCCGGCGGACGCGTGGCTCGTGACCTACAACGGCCGGGGCTTCGATTGGCCGCTGCTCGTCGCGCGCTACCGGATGGCGCGGGCGGGCCCGCCCGTCCACGCGGGCCATCTCGATCTCCTCCCCCTCGTCCGGCGGCTCTTCCGCCACCGGATGCCGGATGCGCGGCTCCAGACGGTGGAAGCTCAGCTGCTCGGCGTCCGGCGCCACGGAGACGTCGCCGGGTGGGAGATCCCTGCGCGGTACCTGCAGTTCCTCCGTGACGGGGAGCCGGCGAGCCTCGTGGAGGTCGTCCGGCACAACGACGAGGACGTGCGCTCCCTCGCCCGGCTCCTCGCACACGTGGATACGCGGCTCGCTGACGAGCGGGCACGCCTTGCCGCCCCGGCCGGAGACCTCGCCGGCCTGGCACGCTCGTTCGCCTCGGTTCGCCGGTTCGACGAGGCGCTCGACTGCGTGGACGCGGCCATTGCGGCCGGGCCGGCGGAACCGCCACGGCCTTCCCTCGCCCCCCGCGAGCCGCACCTGGTCCGGGAAGAACTGGACGCCTGGTGGTCGCCGCGTCGGCGGCCGGATTTCGGCGGACGCCACGGCCGCGAGGGGGCGGCCTCGGCCTGGCGAACGGCGGCGACGGGCCGGCTCGACGCCGGCTGGACGCCGTCGCGCCTCGTCACGGAGCGGGCCCGGTTGCTCCGCCGCCTTGGCCGCCACGCCGAGGCGGAAGTTGCCTGGCTGGAACTCGCGGATGCCGGCGGTACGCTCGGTGCGCTGGCATGGGTGGAGATCGCGAAGCTCCGCGAGCACCATCGTCAGGACCCGGAGGCCGCTCTGGCCGCGACCCTCGCGGCGCTTCGGCTCGTGGAGCGTCGGCGCTTTCTCGGGCGCCCGGACGGGCGGCTGGAGTGCGACGTCGTTCGGCGCGCGACGCGACTCCGGCGACGGATCGCGCGGCGCGGGGTCGAGGTGCCCGGACCCATCCGGCCCGCACTGACGATCTCCTCCCTCAGGCGTGTACGCTCCGCGCATGGTTGACGTGTCGTTCTCCATCAAGGGACGGGTCGTCCTGGTGACGGGCGCGACAGGCGGGATCGGCGCGGACCTCGCCGCGACGCTCACGCGGGCCGGAGCCCGGGTCGGCGTCGCCGGGCGAGACGACGCCCGGAGCGCTGCCGTGGTCGAGGCCATCCGCGCGGCAGGCGGCGAGGCGGTCGCGGTCGCCCTGGACCTGACGGATCGCGTCTCGATCGAGTCCGCCGTGGCCCGCGTGGTCGATGCCTTCGGGCGCATCGACAACCTCGTGAACAACGCCGGGCTCGGCACGAACCACGACGCGATCGACGCGACGGAGGCGGAGTGGGACGAATTGTTCGCGGTCAATGTCCGCGGGTTGTTCTTCGCGTCGCAGTCGGCCGCGCGGCGCATGCTCGCCCAGGGCTCTGGCCGGATCATCAACATGGCCTCGCAGGCCGGCCTGGTGGGGATCCGCCGCCACGCCGCGTACTCGGCAAGCAAGGCCGCCGTCATCGGCCTGACCCGGGTCCTCGCCCTCGAGTGGGCTCCCCATGGCGTGACCGTGAACGCGGTCGCGCCGACATGGGTCTACACGCCGGGCACGGCGGAACGGCTGGACGACCCGGCGTTCCTGGCGACCGTGCTCGAACGCATCCCGGCCGGTCGCGTGGCAACCACGGCGGATGTCGCCGCCGCCGTCATCTATCTTGCGTCGTCGGCAGCCGCGATGGTGACCGGGACGGTGCTCATCGTGGACGGAGGGTGGACCGCCCAGTAGCCGCTCGGCTCCGGCGCCGCCTCGCCGACCCGCTACAGGAGCGGGCGCTGGCGAGTCTTCGCGGCCTCGTAGCGGCGGCGCGCATCCCGGACGGATTCGAGCTCGGAGACCTCGGCTACGGGCACGTCCCACCAGGACTCGCTGTCCGGTGCGGGTGCGAGCGGATCGGTCTCGATGTGGATGACGATCGGCCCGTCAGCCGGGGCCGCACGCGCATCGCGCAGGGCCGCCCGGAGCTCGTCGACGGTCCCGACCCGCGAGACCTGGGCGCCCAGGCTGGCCGCGTTCGCCGCCAGGTCCACCGGGAGGGTCCCGCCATCGATCCGCCCCGTCGCCGGGTCGCGGAAGCGGTACTTCGTCCCGAAGCGCTGCGAGCCGACGGACTCCGACAGCGCTCCGATCGACTGGAACCCGTGGTTCTGGACGAGAACGACGATGAGCTTGATCCGCTCCTGGACCGCCGTGACGAGCTCCTGGGCGAGCATGAGGTAGGAGCCGTCACCGACCATCACGAAGACCTCGCGATCCGGGGCGGCGAGCTTCGCCCCGAGTCCGCCGGCGATCTCGTAGCCCATCGTCGAGTAACCGTACTCCACGTGGTAGCCCTTCGGATCGCGCGTCCGCCACAGGCGGTGGAGGTCGCCCGGGAGGGAGCCGGCCGCGCAAACCACCACGTCGCGCGGGCCACTCTCCGCGTTCACCGCGCCGATGACCTCGGACTGCGCGGGCAGCGGGCCGTGGCCCAGGGTGTAGGCGTGCTCAACCACGGCATCCCACTCGGCAGCGAGGCGGCTCGCCGTCGCCCGGTAAGCGTCGTCGGCGCCCCAGCCCTCGAGCGCCCCGGCGAGCGCCTGGATCGCCGACCGGGCGTCGGCCAGCACCATCGTCGCGGCGTGCTTCGCAGCGTCCAGGGCGGTCACGTTGACGTTGACGAACCTGACCCCGGGGGCGGCGAAGGCGGATCGGGAGGCGGTCGTGAAGTCGCGCCAGCGCGTCCCGATCCCGATCACGACGTCCGCGTCGCGGGCCAGCGCGTTGGCGGCGGTCGTGCCGGTGGCACCCACCGCGCCGACCGCCTGCGGATGGTCGTACGGGAGCGAGCCTTTCCCCGCCTGGGTCTCCGCGACCGGGATCCCCGTTGCCTCCGCGAACGCGCGGAGCGCGTCGGTGGCCTCGGAGTAGATCGTCCCGCCACCGGCGACGATGAGCGGGCGTCGGGCCTCGCGGATGACCGCGACCGCGCGGGCTAGGGCCGCCGGGTCCGGAGCCGGACGCGCCACGTGCCACGTTCGCGACGCGAACAGCTCCACCGGCCAGTCGTGCGCCTCGACCTGGACGTCCTGCGGGAAGGCGAGCGTGACGGCGCCGGTGTCGGCAGGATCCGTGAGCACCCGCATCGCCACGAGGAGGGCGGACGGCAGCTGCTCGGGTCGCCAGATCCGGTCGAAGTAGCGGGAGACCGGGCGGAACGCGTCGTTCACGGACAGGTCGCCCGCGCTCGGCGCCTCGAGCTGCTGGAGGACAGGGTCCGCCACACGCGTGGCGAAGACATCACCCGGGAGGAGGAGCACCGGGAGCCGGTTGATCGTCGCGAGCGCGGCGCCGGTCACCATGTTCGTCGCGCCGGGACCGATGGAGGACGTGCAGGCGATCGTCGACATCCGATTGCGCATCCGCGCGAATGCCACGGCGGCGTGGACCATCCCCTGTTCGTTCCGGGCCTGACGGTACGGGAAGGTGCCCGGGTCGCGGAGCTCGGACTCGAGAAGCGCCTCGCCGATTCCGGCGACGTTGCCGTGCCCGAAGATCCCGAAGCAGCCCTCGATCAGGCGGTGCTCGACGCCGTCGCGCTCGCTCCGCTGGGCGGCGAGGAAGCGCACCAAGGCCTGGCCGACCGTGAGCCGAACCGGCGTCATGCTCCTCCCTCACTCGGCGGCCCGAACGGGAGCCGCGGGTCGACGGCCTGGCCCGGCCAGGTGGCACGGACCCAGCCGTGCGCCGGATCGTCCGTGATCCGCCACGCGCGCTCGGCGTCCGGTCCCGCCATCACGTTCAGGTAGTACAGGTCGTAGCCGGGCACGGCCATGGACGGGCCATGCCAACCGTGCGGGATGAGCACGACATCGCCGGACCGCACCTCGGCGAGGAGATCGATCGGGCGGCCCGGGGGCCCGTAGACGCGCTGGTACGCCATGCCCGCGCCCCGAACCGCCCCGGGCGCCACCGCCCCGGCTGCCCCCCCACCGGCAGCGCCACCCGCCTCTGAACGGATCTCGTAGTAGTAGATCTCCTCGAGCGACGACTCTCCCGGCCCGGTCTCGTCGTGCTTGTGGGGCGGATAGGACCCCCAGTTGCCGCCGGGTGTCAGGACCTCGCAGGCAATGAGGCGATCCGCCTCGAAGGCCCCGGGCGTGCAGAAGTTGTTCACCTGGCGCGACGACGGACCGGCGCCGCGGAGCTCGACCGGAACGTCGGCCGCCGCTCCGTGGCGGAACGGGAGCCGGCGTCGGGCCCGGGCGGCCGGCAGCGCGAAACGGCCGCCATGCGCGGAATCGACCGTCGCAGACACACCCGTGGGCAGGTACGCGAAGTCCGTCGGCCCGGCGAATACGTCCGGCCGGCCCGCGAGGCGGACCCGGTCCCCGTCGCAGGTCACGTCGCACGACCCGGCGAGCGGCAGGACGAGCATCTCGTCCGGGCCGGTCTCGAAGGCGACCCGACCGCCGGCCGAGAGCTCGACAACGCGAAGACCCGAATACGTCCAGCCGGCCTCGTCCGGGCCGATCGCGACGGACCAGGGGCCCGCAACCGCAGTCCCGGCCCGGCGGTGGAGGCCCGGGCCGGCGGCAGGTGCCCCCGCGGACGGGGTGCCCGCGGACGACCGGGCGGCGCTGGGGTCGGACTGCGGCGGGTTCATGACGGGATCATCATCGCGCGCCCGGGCCGGGGCGCTCAGCCCTTCCGGACGTCGGGGTTCGGAATGACGGACTCGGTGACCTGGTGAAGGAGCTCGTGGTATGACGCGATGAACGCCCGGAGCGTCCGCGCGGTCGCCGGGAACGTGTCGAACTCCTCGGGGCGCAAACCGTCGGGCTCGTAGGCGCGGATGAAGTCCGGGAAGTGCTGCTCGAGCTCCGTGACCACGGCCCGGTCCACCGGATCGTCCATCCGCGGTCGAACCTCGACGCCCGACGCGTTGAAGCGGCGCTGCCACGACGCCGGCAGGGTGATGACGACGTCGCCGCCGATGAGCTCCGACCAGTGGAGGTGGTGCCGGATCGCCGCCCCGAGGATCCGCGCTCGGTAGCCGTACTCCACGAAGAGCCCGTAGGCCCGCTTGAGGACGGCCACGCCGGACCACGGCAGTGCAGCGGGGTCCACGATGATCCCGTCGCGGTCCGCCTGGACGCGCAGCCAGTCCTCGACGCGGCCCATCATCACCGTCACGACCGGTCCCATCGTCGTCGTGTCCAGGCCCTCCGCCTCCCGCCGGCGGAGCCCGCGCTCGACGGCCCCGCCCGCAGCGAGCGCCTGCGCGACGGTGAAACAGACCGTCACGTTGACGCTGACGCCCCGGTACGTCGCCTCCTCAATGACCCCGATGCCGGCCGTCGTCGCGGGGAACTTCACAATGATGTTCGGGGCGAGGGTCGCGAACCGGACACCTTGCTCGAGCATGCGCGCCGGCGTCCGGTACATCGTGGGATCCGTCTGGACCGAGAGTCGGCCCTGCCGCCCGCCATGGGCCTCGAACGCGGGCTCGAGGAGTCGGGCGCCCCGGATGGACATCTCGGCCACGACCCGCCAGGCGAGGTCAGTCTCCGTCAGCTCCGGTTCGGCGTCGGCGATGGCGCGGACCCGGTCGCGCCACAGGGCCGGCTCCTTCTTCCAGACGTCGGAGACGATCGTGGGATTCGCCGTCGCTCCGACGGCCCCGAACGAGATCGCGTACTCGAGCTCGTCGACGGCGCAGGAGTCGTTCCAGATGTCCGTGCTCGTCGTCGCAATCGTCCGGCCGAGTGGCGTGTCGGCCAGCGGCGGCGCGGGCCGATGGGTCGCGGTCGCCATGCGCGGGCGCTCCTCCCTGGGGTCTGCACAGCCGACCGGGCGAGGCTCGGGATCGGTTGTTGACAGGCGCGGCCCCGGTGCTATGCTCCCCGGCGCAACTACTGTAAACGATTACATCGTGGCTGGGAAGCACCCATGAGCCAAGGCCTGGTCGCCGCCTCGCGAAGGCCCCGTCGAACTCCGGACCAGGATCCGGCCAACTCCGGGGCGTCACGTCCTCAGCTCCGCCGGCCGGGCGACGCCCTTGCCCGCGCCTCGATCGGTACGGTACCCATCCTGTGGAACAACGTCGACATCGAGGAGCTCCGTCTCGGGACGGGCGCGGCCACGATCCTCGACGAGATCGCCCGCACGGGCTTCGAGGGCACCCAGCTGGGCATCGGGTTCCCGGGGGGCCGCGAGCTCTCCCGGGAGCTCGCCCGGCGCGGCTTGCGCCTGGCCGAGGTCTACGCGTCGCTTCCGGCCACGACCGACGGCCCGACCCCGGACGCCCTCGCGATCGGGCGCGAACGGCTGAGCCTGCTCCACGCCGCGGGCGGCGAGGTGCTGTGCGTCGCGCTCGACCTCTCCCCGAGCCGCAACGAAGCGGCGGGGCGCGCCGGCGCCGACGGGACGCCCCGGTTCACGCCGGCCGCCTGGGAGGGTCTCGCGGCCGTGGTCCACGAGTTCGCGCGCGAGGCGATCGCGCTCGGCCACCGGGTCGCCTTCCACCCGCACGCCGGGACGTTCATCGAGACGCCCGACGAGGTCGTCCAGCTCGTTGAGCGGACGGACGCCGCGCTCGTGGGGATCTGCCTGGACGTCGGCCATTACCTCGTCGGCGGTGGCGATCCCGTTGGCGCGCTCCGGGCGCTCGGCCCACGGGTGACCCACGTTCACCTCAAGGACGTGGATCCGAGCGTCCTCGCCCGCCTCCGGTCCGGCGTCCTCGACGACTTCAACGGCGCGGTCCGCGCCCGTCTCTTCACGGAGCTCGGGGCCGGGATCCTGGACCTGCCGGGTGTGCTCGAGGTCCTCGTGGAGCGGGACTACGACGGCTGGTTGATGATCGAGCAGGACAGTTCCTGGGGCCCACCCTCGGAGAGCGCCGCGATCGGACGGCGCGTCCTTGCCGAGGCACTCCGCCAGCTCGGCCGTCGGCACGCGACGGCCTGAAAGGGACCCAGGAACCATGCGCATCACGTTGATCGGCGCGGGCCGGATCGGGCGCCTCCATGCCCGCCTCCTGGCGGCCACGCCGGGTGTCGACGAGCTCATGGTGGCCGACGCGGACGTCGAGCGGGCGCGGGACGTAGCCGCGGCCGTCGGCGCCAGCGCGGTCAATTCGATCCCGGACGCGATGCGCACGGCCGACGCCGTCGTCATCGCGGCCGCCACGACTGCCCACGCGGAGCTGATCATCGCCGCCATCGACCTCGGGCGACCCACCTTCTGCGAGAAGCCGCTCGCCGAGGATCTCGGACACACCCTCGCCGTCGCCGCGCGCGTCGAGGCGAGCGACGTACCGTTCCAGCTCGGGTTCCAGCGCCGCTTCGACGCCGGCTACCGCGAGGCACGCCGGCTGGTTGAGACAGGGGCGCTCGGGACGCTCTACGCGATGCGCCTGGCCGGCCACGACCCCGAGCCACCGCACGAGAGCTACATCCCGCAGTCCGGCGGCATTTTCCGGGACTTCTCGATCCACGACTTCGACGTCCTCCGCTTCCTGACCGGGCACGAGGTGGTCGAGGTTTACGCGGATGGTGGAGTCCTGGGATTCCCGGTGTTCGCGAAGTACGGTGACGTGGATACGGCCGTCGCCACGCTCAGGCTGGACGACGGGATGCTGGCCGTGCTCACCGTCGCCCGGCACGATCCGCTCGGCTACGACATCCGTACCGAGCTCTTCGGTTCGCGTGACTCGGTGAGCGTCGGCCTGGGGCCGCGAACACCGATGCGCTCGGTCGAGCCGGGCGTACCGCCCCCGGCCGGGCCGGCATGGCCGCACTTCCTCGATCGTTTTGAGGCCGCCTACAGCGCCGAGTTCGCCGCCTTCGTGCGCGTCGCCCGGGGCGAGGAGCCAAGCCCCTGCACCGCCGGAGACGGCGTGAAGGCGTTACGCATCGCCGAGGCGGCGACCGTCGCCCTCCATGAGCACCGCCCGGTGCGCGTGGAGGAGATTCCCGGCTGACCATCCCGCGGAGACCGACACGACTGTTGCGCCGGGCGGTACGATCCGGCTCTCGAAAGGAGGCACGAACGCGACCCATCCGCCGCGTACCGTCAACGTCATCTGAGGGAACGCCGCCGAGGGGGCGGCACAGGAGGAGATTCAGCCACATGAAGATTCGACACACATTCGCGCTGCTCGCCGGGGCAGCCATCCTCGTCACCGCCTGCGGAGGCGCGACCAGCCCAGCCGCGCCGGGCGGGCCGGATGGCGCCCTGGTCAAGCGCAGCGACGTCAAGATCGAGGTCGTGACCCACGGTCAGGCCATCGACGGCTTCTGGGGCGTGGTCCGCAACGGCGTCAAGGCCGGCGCCGCGGATATGGGCGTCTCGGTGAACTACAGCGCCCCGGACGCCGAGAGTGACATGGTCAAGATGTCGCAGCTCATCGACGCCGCGGTCGCCAAGAACCCAACCGGCCTCGTCGTCTCGATTCCGAACCCGGACGCGCTCAGCCCGGCCATCAAGAAGGCCATCGAGGCGGGGGTGTTCGTCGTCTCGATGAACTCGGGCTCTGACGTGTTCAGGGA
>JBKJVO010000347.1:0-4335 GCA_046717305.1 Candidatus Limnocylindrales bacterium | reverse complement strand
CCGCTGATCACGAATGGAATCCGCCCGGCGCGGTTGAGGATCCACATCCGCTCGTCCACGGCCCGGGCGAGCGCGACGACGCGATACATCGCGAGAAGGTCGTCGTCGGCCAGTCCGACCGACGACGCCAGGTCCGATGGCGTCTTTCCCTTCACGGCCATGAGCCGATGCGTGCCTCCGCCGTCTCAGAAGTTGATGGATCGTCCATCGACGGCCAGCGCCGCCTCGCCAACGATCTCAGCGAGCGTGGGATGGGCGTGGGTTGCGCCGCCGATCTCCCACGGCGTCGCGTCGAGCTGGAAGGCGAGCGATGCCTCAGCCACGAGGTCCGTCGCATGTGGACCCACGAGGTGGATCCCGAGAGTGTCGTCCGTATCTCGATGTCCGATCACCTTGGCGAATCCCTCGTACTCGCCCCCGATGATCGCCTTGGCAATCGCCTGGAACGGCACCTTCCCGACCTTGTACGGAATCCCCTGCTCCTTGCATTGCTGCTCGGTGAGGCCGATCGAGGCGATCTCCGGGCGGCAATATGTCGCCCGCGGCTGCTGGACGTAGTCGATGGGATGGACGTCCTTGTCGCCGGCGATCACGTGGGCAGCGACGAGTCCCTCGTGCGCCGCCGTGTGCGCGAGGAGCAGTCCGCCCACGACGTCGCCAATCGCGTACAGGTGCGGCTCCTTCGTCCTCATCCGCCCATCTACCTTGACGAAGCCGCGCTCGAGCTCGACCTTCGTCGTCTCGAGGCCGATGTCCTCGACGTTCGGGGCGCGACCGGTGGCGACGAGGAGAAGCTCGGCGCCGATCTCTGACGCCTCCTTGCCCTCCGGGCCCACGGTCAGCTTGACCTTGGTCTTGCCGGCCTTCACCGACGCCACGTCGAAGCGGGCGCTCGTCATGACGGTCATGCCCCGCTTGGTGAAGCTCCGCTCGAGAAGCTGGCTGACCTCCTGATCCTCGGCCGGCACGATGGCAGGGAGATACTCCAGGAGCGTCACCTTCACCCCGAGGTCGTGGTACATCGAGGCGAACTCAACCCCGACGGCGCCGCCGCCGATGACGATCACGTCCTTCGGCAACTTGTCCGTGGCGAGGACCTCGTCCGAGGTGACGATCCGCTTGCCGTCCGGCTCCAGACCGGGGAGCGACTTGACCCGCGAACCGGTGGCCAGGATCACGTCCGTGCCCTGCAGCACCCGCTCGCCACCGGCGCCCGGCGTCCCATCCTCGCCGTGCATCCGGACCTTGACCGTGCGCGGGCCGTCCAGGCGGCCGCGTCCCTGGATCCAGGCGACCTTGTTCTTGTCCACGAGGGTCTTGAGGCCGGTCCACATCCGCTTCACGACCTGATCGCGCCGGGCCGCCATCCGCGCGTAGTCCACCACCGGGTCGCCCGGGAGGTCGATGCCGAAGTCCTTGGCGTGCCGGATCCGCTCGGTGAACGCGGCTGATTCCAGGAGTGCTTTCGTGGGGATGCAGCCGCGGTGGAGGCACGTCCCCCCGATCTTGTCCTCGTCCACGAGGGCAACCTTGAGGCCGAGCTGGGCCGCCCGGAAGGCCGCACTGTAGCCGCCCGTGCCGGCGCCGAGGACGACGAGATCGAAGTCGTTGGACGAGCCGACGGCCATGGTCAGGCGATCTCCGAGTGGGTCAGGAGTGGCCCCGCGCCGGCGGCGTCGAGGCGCGCTCCAGAAGCCCGGCGGGGCGGGTGGGTCATCGCGGTCGATGGTACGCGCGGGGTCCCGACGGGCGCAACCGAGCGAGGCCCGGCTGGTTCCGGCCGTCGGCGTCCGGGCCGGCGGGGTTCCCTCTTGCGCAGCAGTCAAGGATTCGTCCCTGCGATGACGAGGATGTGCTCCGCAGTCAATCTCGTGACGTTTCGGAGCGGTCTTGCGCCCCAAGTCGGTTCCGAACGTGACCTGCAAACACGATTCGGGCGTCACCGGTCGATTTTCCTGACTGCCCGGCAAGGGCGGCGTGACGGCGTCTGACTTGCCGGGCACGCTCCTGTGCTCCAGGTTCTCCACGCGCTGAGGCACCTCACGCGCTTGGCGGTCCGAGAACGGCCGATGCTAGACTCGGAACCCGGTGGGCCGCGTCCGGGCCCGCTTCTGGAAGGGACGCCGTGGACGGGATTCTGCTCAACGGGTTGCTCGTGATCACGGCGTACGTGTCCGGGTCGCTTCCGGTCGGTGTCATCGTGGCGCGCTTCTCTGGCGGCCCCGACCCCCGGTCGATCGGTTCGGGGCGGACCGGCGGGACGAACGCCCTGCGCGCACTGGGGCGAGCGTGGGCCGCGGTCGTCGTGACGGGCGACCTCGCGAAGGGCGCGATCCCGGTGCTCCTGGCCAGGCTCGCCACGGGCGACTCCGGGATCGAGGTCCTCTGCGCGGCGGCCGCCTTGGTGGGCTCGGCGCGATCCGTGTTTCTCCGGTTCGGCGGCGGCAGGGGCGTGGGGTCCGGCGTCGGGACGATGCTCATCATCCAGCCGCTCGCGGTCGTGATCGCCGCGCCGGTCTTCTTCCTGGCGATCCTCGTGACCCGCTACGTGTCGCTCGGGTCGCTCCTCGGTTCGGCGGCCATGTTCCCCGCGATGCTGCTCATCTGGGCCGTGGCCTCGGGCGCGGTGCCACCGGCGTATCTCCTCTGGGCGGCCGTCGGCCCGGCGCTCATCTGGCTTGCCCACGCCGACAACATCCATCGCCTGCTCCACGGCACCGAGCGCAAGTTCGATCTCGGTCTCCTGGGCGGGCGCGGCCGCGGCGGTGCCGCGTAACATCCCGTGACGATCGATGTTCGCGACGTCACCGACGGCCTGTGGCTGTGGCGGCAACGCCACTGGGAGTGGCGCGAGACCGACGACTGGGAGCCCGAGGTTTCGTCGTTCGTCGTTGAGTCGCGCGGTTCGACAGTGCTTCTCGACCCGCTCGCGCCGCCACCGGGCGCCGGCGGCGAGGTCTACACACGTCTCGAGGCAAACCGGCCGACGGCGATCGTCGTTCTCAAGCCTGACCACGTGCGCGACGTCGATCTCTTCGTCCACTGGTACGGCGTGCCCGCGTACGGGCCATGGCTGTTCTGGGGCGGCGACGCGCCGAGGACCGAGCTGAAGCCGGTTCGGCCCGGTGACGAGCTACCGGGCGGACTTCGCGCGCTCCACGACGGGCGCGGCTCGATGGAGACGCCCGTCTACCTGCCCGAGCAGCGGGCCATCGTCTTCGAAGACGGCATGACCGCCCCGGGCGGCGCGCTCCGGGTCTGGTGGTCGCCGGTCCTGGAGGAACGGGTGCTGCCCGCGCTGCGTGCCCTGCTCGACCTGCCCTTCGAGCACGTCCTCGTCTCGCACGGCGAGCCCGTCCACGCTCGGGCCGACTTCGAGGCCGCCCTCGAGCGCGAGCCGTGGTCCCGCCCAAGGTAAGCCCAGAGTGGCGACGCCCCAGTCAGCAAGCGTGCGGCAATGTCACCTTACCTATGACGGCCCGCGCGGACCCAGCCGTGCTGAAGCAGGCACAAGCGCTAGAGGTAGCCCTCAGGCACGGGCCCGGCGACCTCCATGCCGTACCGGAGCGAAATCTCGTTGAGCAGCGCGGCATCGGACTCGCCGGCCGTGATTGCCGCGCCAAGCTCGTCGAAGTAGCCAACCATGGCGGCCGGGGCGTACAGGTTGAGCTTCCGGCTCGGAACGCTCCCGACGCGGAAGCCGTGGCGCACTCCGGCCGGAATGTAGATGAACGATCCCGTCGGGCACAGGAGCTCGCGGTCTTCGAGGAAGATGATGTACTCGCCGGCCAGGACGTAAAAGGCCTCGGCAGCGTCGCGGTGAATGTGCATCGGCGGACCGAAGCCGGCCGGCTCGGCGGCCTCCAGCAGCGAGAACGCTGCCCCGGTGTCATCCGCGGTGGCCTTCACCACCATCGCGAAGTTGCCCAGATCAATCGAGCGGCCCTCGCCCGGTCCGAGCACGAAGGCGGGGCGTGCGGCCTGCGACATTGCCGGTCCTCCTGGTGCCTGACGTTGCGCCGCTGGATCGATCACCTGACCACGGATACCAACGACCGCGGCGGACGGAGAATAGCCGAACGATTGACCGACGAGACAGGACCGCTGGATCGCTTGGCGTGTGGCAATGTCACCCGACGCTTATGTCGAGGCCCTGACATTCCGGTGCCTCCGCGCGACGAGCGCGATGAATCCGGCGCCGAGCAACATGGTGGCCGAGACGGCAAGGACGGGCAGCCGAGACGGCTGGCTCCTCTGGGTCGACGTGTCGGGAAGCCGAGGACAGACCGGCGGACCCCCGCTGCCGAGCGCCGGTCCGGTATCCATCCCCTGGCC
>JBKJVO010000346.1:0-5740 GCA_046717305.1 Candidatus Limnocylindrales bacterium | reverse complement strand
CCCCCGATTCTCCCGCCTGGGGTTCGTAGATCGACACGGAGATCCGGGGCGAGAGGTCGAACCGCTCCACGAGCCGGGGGATCGTGCCGTTCCCGGTCACGCGGGCCAGGAAACGGTCCTCCGCCGGCCCCCCGCAGGCATCGCCGATCACGTCCTCGAAGAGCCGGTCGCAGGCGAGCACGAGCGCGGCGCCCCTGACGAGTGGACGGACCGCCGATTCGCGATCGGTGGCAACGACGGCATCGCCTCCGGCGACGACGATCGGAAACCCCAGCCCCTCGGCCGTCTTGAAGATCGGCAGACCACGGACATCCATCGGGTCGCCGGCCGCGGTCGCCACGATGCGCGCGCCCGCGTCCCGGGCGGCCGGCCAGCCACGGTTCGGGTCCGCCGGGGGCCACAGACGGGTGTCGAGGAGGACCAGGGCACCGAGCGCGAGGGCCACCACCGCCCGGGCGGTGACGTCCACGCGCGGGTGCGACCCTGAACCCCGGACGATCGCACGCGCCGCGAGGGCGATCAGGACGATGACGACCGGATCCAGGAAGGCGTGGTAGTGGTCGTTCGGCAGGCCCGCGACGACGGTCTGGAGCGACGGCGCGAGGACCGCCAGCGTGAGGCCGCTCCAGATCACGGTCAGGCCCAGCCAGCGAGCGGCTGTCCGATCGGCACCGCGACCGACGAGCATGAGCCAGGCGGAAAGCACGGTCGCCACGCTGACGACGACGAGTGCCGCGAGCGGCGAGTCGGTGACCAGCCCGACGAGCGGCCAGCCAACGATCCGGATGAGCGCAAAGGTCACCTGCTCGAAGGGATCGAGCGCACCGCCCGGGGCTCCGCCGCCGCCAAGGAACGCGACGGCGCGCCGCGTCTCCTGGAACCCGGACCCGAACTCATGGACGAGGAGCGGCGCAAAGAGCAGCGCCGCGAGCAGGATGCCGGCCCCGGCGGCACGCAGGATGGCCCACGCCCGGGTGCTGTCGCCCGAGCGGGCGGCCCGGCGCGCGTCGGCGACGGCCAGGGCGAGGATCGGCGGCAGGAAGACGATCCCCAACACGTGGAGCTGGAGGACCATGCCTGCCGCCAGGATCGAGGGGACCCACCAACGGACGACGCCGGATTCGTGCGCCCGCCAGGCACAGCCGAGCGCCAGCGCCGCGAACAGCGGGATCGGGTTTGGGTTCCAGATGAAGGTTGACTCGTCGATTGCCGCCGGGGACACGGCCATCAGCAGGCCGGCGATCACGGCGACGACGCGGCCGCCCACAGACCTGGCGAACCACCACGTGACGCCGACGGCCGCCACGCCCATCGCCGCGATCCAGGCCACGACGGCTGTGGGGTTCGCGTCCGTGAACCACGCGACCGGCGCGAGGAGGAAGTAGTACGCCGCCCCATGGTGGAAGTCGCCGATCGATGTCGGCGGGCCCAGGAGCGGCACCGCCCCATCCCGGACGAGCCGCAGGAGCACGAGCATGTCATGGCCCTGGTCGCCGTCAAAGCGGCCGCGCGACTCGAGGCCGGCGAACCGGACGATCGCCGCAAGGGCGAGGAGCGCAGCCAGCACGATGGTGTCGCGCTCGAAGAGCGCTCGCAGCGCGGTCGCGGCGCGCCCGAGCGAGGGACCGAGGAGACCGCCCCGCGCGACGCCGCCCACGCCGCCGCTCGCCGGTGCGACGGGCCGGCGCGCGACCTGCAGCTCATCGGGGAGGATCGGTACCCCGGACGGACGGCCGATCGGCCAGCGGCCGATACCACGCCGGACGCCTATCTGCCGCGACGGGCGGTGCGGCAGGTGGCCACCAGTCTCTGGGTCCTCGGGAGACACCGCGCCATCGTACGATGCGCCCATGGTCCCCGAATCCGACGCGTCGTCACGGCCCGTGGCGACCGACGCGCCAGCACCCGTGTCGCCGGCGCCAGTGTCGCCGGCATGGGAACGCGACGATCCGGCATTCGAGGCCCACGTCCTTCGCGCCTTCGTCCGCGACGGGCGGCTCAAGTCCATCCCGGCGCGCGAGCGCAAGAAGCTCGTGGTCTACCGCTACCTCGTGGACCGGGTCTTTCCGGAACCCGAGGAGGGCGTCCCCGAGCGCGAAGTCAACATGCGGCTCGCGCTCTGGTACCCGGACGTCGCCACGATCCGGCGTGCCCTGGTGGACCTCGAGTTCGTCCGGCGTGACGGGATGGCCTACCGGCGGGCGGTGCCGTTCCGGTCTGGCGAGGACTGACGATCAGCGCCGGCCGTCAGCGCCGGCCGTCCGCACCGCGTCGGGCGCGGCCCGTCGTGTATTCACCGCCGATCACCGGCTCGATGAGCCCGAAATGGCCGTCTGCCCTGCGATAGAGGATCCCGACCCGCTCCGTCTCCGCGTTCACGAAGACGAAGAAGTCGTGCCCCAGCTCCTCCATCCGGGCGAGGGCATCCTCTTCGAACATCGGCTCGATATCGAAGCGCTTGACCTTGACGATCTTCCGATCTGGCGAACGTTCCGCCTGACCGTCGGCCAGCCGCCGGAGGATCGTCTTCTCTTCCTCCGGCCTGGCCCGCAGGCGGGGTTTCTCCTTGAAATCCACGGTGCGCCGATCGATCTTGTCGAGAGCCTCGTCAATGCCGGCCCGGTGGGTGGCGGCCGCGGCGGTGACGCGAATCGTCTGCCCGTCGATGCCGAGGGTCACGTGGACGATGTGCGAGTCCGCCGCGCTCCGGTGCTGCTCCACCGACAGCTCAACGATTGCGTCAGTCCGATCGTCCAGCAACCGCTCCAGCCGCGCGAGCTTGCGCTCGGCGTATTGTCGGTCGCCCTCCAGGACCTCCAGGTTCTTGCCCTTGACGATCGTCCGCAAAGGTTCGACCTCCCCATCCCAGAGCCCGCGAGTCTGCGGCCCGAGTATAGCCCCGACCCTCGGTCAGTCCGGACCTCGCGAACGGCCCGTCGAGGCCTATCGCTCCCGGGCGAGCGTGACCGCCGAGACGGCGAGCGCCCCGCGCTCCAGGAGGACCCGCGCGCACGCAGCGAGCGTGCTCCCGGTCGTCAGGACGTCGTCCACGAGAACGATCCATGCGCCGTCCAGTCGGCCGCGCGCGCCCAGCTGGCCGCCCGTGACCTGGCCCGCGGCCCCGGTCGTTTGAGGACGCATCCGGAACGCGCCGGCGACGTTGCCTGCCCTCGCCTGCCGGTCCAGGTCGAACTGGGCCGTCGTGACCCTGGATCGCTCGAGCAGGAGCTGCACCGGCAGCCCGCACGTCGCACCCGCCGCCCGCGCGATAAGCGCCGCCTGATCGTAGCCCCGGTCACGGACCCGGTCTGGCGAGGCCGGCACCGGCACCAGGACATCGCCGCCGGCTCCGGCACGTGCCCAGCGTCGTCCTACGGCACGCCCCAGCGGCTCGGCGAGGCGCCGATCGCCGGCGTACTTCAGCCGATGGAGCGCCCTTCTCGCGACCCCGCCGAACGCGGTGCACCACTCGACCTGGGCCAGCGGCTCGGGGATGTCGCCCGGAAGGCCGATGGTTGTTCCCGGCGGCAGGTGGAGCCGCGCGTCGAGCGCCGGCAGGCAGTCCGCACACAGCGCCGCGCCCTCGCGCTCACAGCCCGCGCAGATCGGCGGGAGCGCCATGTCCTGCGCGCGCGATGCGAGCCCGCCGATGCCACGCCCGAGCCCGGCCAGCACGTCCACGCCCGGATCATGGTCGTGGGCGCTCACCTGCCGGCCACCTGGCGCTCACTTGCTGGTCATCTCCGGCTCATCGGCCCATCACGCGGCGGGATCATCACGTCGCGGATTCGCACCTTTCAGCTCCGGCGCGCGGAGCAGCGGCAAGATCGCCAGCAGTTGGCTGAACGCGTTTGCCCATAGGGTGGGGCTGGCGAGCGTGATCGCGATGACCAGGGCCGCCTCTCCGGCGCGCCCGCCTCGACGCCCCGCGACGAACGCAATCAACGCTCCGGCGCCGAAGCGGATCGGGTAGGGAACGGCCACCATGCCCCCGGAGGTCGTCGATGCGCGCCCCGCGACCACCCCTGCAAAGTCCGCCCACGCGTCGGGGGCCAACACGAAACTCGTGGCCGCGACAGCAGTTCCGACGCCCAGCGCGAGCATGGCTTCCCGTCGACGGCCGGCCGCCAGCAGGTACACGATTCCGAGGACGGGCGCCAGCTTCATCGCCGTCGCGGGAATCCAGAAGATCCAGGAACGTCGAAGCGCCAGCACCGTGAGCAGCGCGATGACGAGGTGGACATTGCGGACGCTGAGCTCCACGGCGACCGGGAGAAATGCCACGCAGGCCAGGGCGACGATCGCGTTCCGCCCGGAAAGGATCCATACGCAGCCGACGAGGAGCAGCGTCCAGAGAACGGTGAACGCGGCGTCCGGCAGGACCAGGGTGAACGGCGCAAGCGCCTGGGCTACGACCGGCGGATACCAGTACGCGTACGGCGTGTTCCACGGCGCGTTCATGTCGTACAGGACCTCGCCGCGCACCAGGCGTTGTGCGGCGCGCCAGTAGGCCTGCTCGTCGCCGTAGACCGGCCAGGACGTGGCAGCCACGACCGCGAGGAGGACGCCTCCGATGAAGGCGAGGATGAGGAGCGCCGCCGAGGGGCGCCGCCACGGTGCCGGCGCGGTAGACATGCCCGGCAGGCCCGCGATCAGTCGCCGGCCGCGGGTCATCATCCGAAGCGAACGAGGTCCCCCGGCACCGTCCCGGTGCCGTCAACGGCCCCGACGGGCAGCTCCAGGCAACCGTCGGCGCCCCTGACGAGCGGCACGATCCCCGTCCACGGCCGGAGGCCGCGATGGACGGACAGCACGCGACGAGCGCCCTCGGAATCCGCGCGGCCAACGAAGACCGCGTCGATCGGCAGGCGCATGAAGAACATGTGGATCCCGTTCGAGCCCGGCAGGAACAGGCCGTCGCCCGCCGGCAGGTGCCGGCGGCCCATCAGGCCCAGGAAGCGCGCCCAGAGCGAGGCGGCGACTTCGACGCGGTCGGCGAGGGACGTCCCGCGGGTCAGGTTCCGCGCGGACACGCCCGGCCTACGTGTTGCCGAGGTTTCCGACGATCAGGATGATTGCCGGGCCCAGGATGACGATGAACAGCGCCGGAAAGATGCACCCGACGAGCGGGAAGAGCATCTTGATCGGGGCCTTTGCCGCCTGCTCCTCCGCCCGCTGGCGTCGCTCGATCCGGAGCTGCTCGGACTGGACCTGCAGGACCTTGGAGATCGAGACGCCGAGCTGTTCGGCCTGGATGATCGCACCGACGAAGTTCGTCAGCGGCTGGACTTCTGTGCGCGGGATGATGTCGCGAAGCGCCTCTCGACGGACCTTGCCCACGCGGACCTCCGCGAGGGCGCGCCGGAACTCGTCGATGAGGGGACCCTTCATCTTCTCGACGACCTTGCCGAGCGCGGCATCGAAACCCAGACCGGCTCGCACGGAGATCGTCAGGAGGTCCAGGGCATCCGGGATCCCAAGGATGATCAGCTTCTGGCGGGCGCGGACCTTTGAGCTTAGCCAGAACTCGGGAATGATGTACCCGATCCCCAGTCCAACGACGCCGAGTGCGATGCCGCTCAGGATGTTCCCTCCGAGCAGGCCGAAGAAGATGAACATGATCCCGGCCACCACGACCGCGACGATCGCCTTGATGCCGAGCCAGTCGGCGGTGTGCATCTCACCCGGGTTGCCGGCAAGCGCGAGCCGCCGCTCGGTGCGCTCACTGAAGTTCGACGAG
>JBKJVO010000345.1:0-4929 GCA_046717305.1 Candidatus Limnocylindrales bacterium | reverse complement strand
CACCCGAGAATACACCGGATCGGCGGACCACCGGTTTACGGGACCCGGCCGGCGCCGATTTGTCCGCGCCGGGAGCCACCGGTTGTGTCAGACGACCTGTCACAATGGTCGGCGACGGTTCAGGGCGGCGGGCGAAGAGCAATGGGGGCGCTTCGTCTTGCCGGGACCCGTGGGGCCGCGGGGGCTGCCGATCCGGTGGCACCCGCCGCCCGGACGGGTCCGGCTCCCGGGAGCGTCCCTCGACTCGGGATCCATCTGGAGGCCGACAGACCGAATGCTTCGAGTGCTCCACACGGCCGACGTCCACCTTGGTGCCCGTCACGCGGACCTCGGAGAGCAGGCCGCCGCGCAGCGAGAGCGCCAGTTCGCGGCCTTTCGCGCCACCGTGGATCTGGCCATCGCCGAGCCCGTGGACCTCGTCCTCGTGGCCGGCGACCTGTTCGATTCCAACGTCCAACCTCGCCGCTCCGTGGAGCACGTCGCCGCGGAGCTCCGCCGGCTCGTCGATGCGCGGATCCGGACGGTCGTGATCCCGGGCACCCATGACGTCTACGACCGGGCATCGATCTACCGCTCGTACGACCTGCCGGCACTCGCCGGGGCCGTCGGGTCGGATCTGCTCACGGTCCTCACGCCGGAACGCGAATCGATCGTCCTGGAGGCGTTGGACGTGGTCGTCCACGGCTGCGTCTTCGCCACGAAGCGCGCGCCGCATTCGCCGCTCCGTGACCTGGACGTCCACAAGGAAGCGCAGACCTGGCGCATCGGGATCGTCCACGGGTCGGTCGCGATCCCCGGCCAGACGGACGGGGACGAGGTGGTCGTGACCACGGAGGAGATCGCTGCCACCGGTCTGGATTACCTCGCGCTCGGGCATTGGCACTCCACGAGCCGGGGCCGCGCCGGGTCAACGGTCTACGCGTACTCAGGTGCCCCGGAGCCTGTGGCGCTGGATCAGGACCGCGCAGGCAAGGTGCTCGTGGTCACCCTCGACGAGCGCAACGGCAAGAAGAAGGTGGAGATCGACGAGCGACAGGTCGGCCGGACGCGATTCGAGAAGCTGGAGCTCGATGCCACGAGCGTCGCGTCGCAGCCGGCGCTCGTGGACAAGCTCGCTGCCCGCGCGGACCCGGACCTGGTCCTGGACGTCCGGCTCATCGGCGTGCGGCCGGACGAGCTGGACCTCCACGTCGAGGAGGTCGAGACGGCCCTCGCCGGGCAATTCCTGAAGGTCCGTGTTCGTGATCGTTCCGTGCCCGCCCTCACCGAAGGTGCGATCCCGCCCCCGGATACCGTGCTCGGCGCGTTCATCCGCGACGTCGAGGCGGGGGTGGCCGAGCTCGAGGCCTCAGGCGACGACGCGACCGCAGGCGAGCTGCGCGATGCCCTCCGCCTCGGCCGGCTCCTCCTCGCCGGCGAAGAGGTGACCCTGTGAGGATCACCCGGCTCCACATCCAGAACCTGCGGCGCCATCAGGACCTGGACCTGGAGCTCGCGCGCGGTCTCACCATCGTGCGCGGCCCCAACGAGTCCGGAAAAACGACCATTCAGCGGGCGATCGAGCTGGGGCTGACGCGACGGGTCACCTCCGCTTCCGGGGACCTCGACGCGCTCCGGACCTGGGGCGTGGCGGACGATGCCCGGCCGGTCGTCCGGATCGAATTTGAGCAGGAGGACGACGACGGCGTGAACGCCGGGTTCGTCGAGAAGTCATTCCGCGGCGCAAAGGGCATCGTCAGGATGGAGTACGAGGGCCAGTCCGTCGGGGATCCGGCCCAGGCGGACCAGATCCTCGCCGAGCTCACGGGGATCCCGACGGAGGCGTTCTTCCGCTCGACCGCGTCCGTTCGCCATCACGAAGTGGACGACCTTGCCCGGGACGAGGGAGCTTTGAAGGATCGGCTCCAGGCGTCCATCTCCGGTGCAGACCGTGGAACCAGCCGCGCTCGCAAGAAACTTGAGAAGGGGCTCTACGAGCTCAATACCAAGGGCGAGAAGAATCCAGGCCGGATCAAAGTCGCGGAGGCCGCCGTGGCTCAGGCAGGCGCCGCCGTGGAGGGGGGCGAGGCGGCCCTGGCCCAGCTGGAGCGGGACCGGGACCGCTTGTCCGTGGCACGGGAGCAGCGTGCCGACGCGGACGCCGCGCTCCTGGAGCGCCGGTCACTCCTCGAGAAGGCGCGTCAGGCGGAGCGGCTCGGGGCGGAGCGGGATGCCGCGCAGGAGCGGTTCGAGCGCTATCGAACGGCCGTCCAGGTCTCGGAGGAGATCGCGACGCTCCAGGAGTCCCACCCTGCCCGCGACCCGCTGCCGGTCCTCCGCGCCATGGTCACCCACCTTCGCGAGGTGGACACGCGGATCCGCGAGCTCCGCGCGCTCTTGTCCGGCGAGGTCGACGTCAAGTACGAGCTGGAGACACCGCAGCCCAGTTCGTGGCGCCCGGTCGCGATCGTCGCGCTGGTCCTCATCGTCGCCGGCGCAGCCCTTGCGGCAGCCGCGCAGTTTGAACTCGTGCGGCTGCCGGGCGGGTTCGCCGTCCCGCTCGCCGTGGTCGTGGCCGGCCTGGTGCTGGCCGTCGTGGGACGTCGCCAGCGGATCTCCGCGACGAGCTTCAAGCAGCAGAAGCAGTTGCGCGACGTGGAGATCGACCGCCGGCTCCGCGGCCGCTCGCAGCTGGAGCAGGAGCTCCAGGAGGCGGAGCTGGAGCTGGCGAACCAGCTCGGCGGGATGGAGCTGCCGGACACCGCTGCCGCGGAGGCGCTCCTGTCGGCAGAGGAAGCGCACATCGCGAGGATCGAGGTCCTCTCCGCGCAGCTGGACGGGCTCGTCGGCCGGGAACCGCCGGACGTCCTGCCCTCCCAGCGCGACGCCGCGGCCCTGGAGATCGACCAGAAGACCGGCGCCCTCGAGGGGCTCGGGCCGATCGCGAAGGAGCCACGGGCCCGGGAGCGGCTGGAGGTGGAGGTCAAGGATTCCGAGCGGGCCGTCGAGACTGCTCGGGACGAGGAGGCGAACGCGCGAGCCCGTGTCGAGCAGAACCCCGTGGACGCGGAGGAAGTCGCCGCACACACCGAGCGACTCGCCTCATCAGGGGAGCAGCTGGCAACGCTCCAGCGGCGAGCCCGCGTCTACGACCTCACGTTCAAGGCAATCGACACGGCAGAACGGGCCACGATGCGGACCGCGACTCGCTATCTCGAGAAGCACATGGTGGGTGACCTCGAGCGGGTCACCGGCGGCCGATACCGGCGGGTCCGCGTGGATGACGCCACCCTCGGGATCGAGGTCTTCGCCCCGGAGCGCGGCGACTGGGTGGACGTCAGTGCACTCAGCCAGGGCACGCTGGACCTCGTCTACCTCGCTGCAAGGATCGGGCTCGTCCGGCTCGTGACGGGAGATCGGCGTCCGCCGCTCGTGCTCGACGACCCGTTCGTGACCCTGGACGACGAGCGGGCGCGGCGAGCCCTCGAGCTCCTGCGCAGCATCAGCGCCGACTTCCAGGTGATCTACCTGACCACCTCGGATCGATATGACGCCGCCGCGGACGCGGTCCGGATCCTGGATGGTCCCACCGCGGCGGATCTGGAGGCCGCCGGGGTCGCCTGATCGGCGCCTGCGCCAGCCCGCGTGCCCGAGATGGTCATGGAGCAGACGTGACCGACCCAGCCGCGCCCTCCCCGATCGAGACCGTCTGGCACGTCCAGGCGACGTACGCCCCCGATGCCGCGGAGACGCGGGTGCCGTTTCGAGCCGAGCACATCGCCCGGATGCGGATGCTCAAGGCGCAGGGCGTCGTCAGCGAGGTCGGGGCGTTCCTCGACGTGTCGGCGACCGTCGCGATCGTGCGTGCCGCGTCCGAGGAGGAGGCGATCGAGGTCTTCCGGCAGGACGTCTACATGCGCAACGGGGTCTGGGTGGAGATCCGGGCCCGGCCGTTCGGGCGGGTGCGGGACTAGCTCGACGAGCCTCCGTCGGGGACCGGCTCCACCTCGAGTTCCGCGGTCGCCGCGGCGACGGGCACGAGGCGCACGGCGAGGGCGTCCACCTCGGCCGGATCCTGGAGATGGATCACGATCGAGAAGCCTTCCGCGCGGAGCGACCTCGAGAGCGAGGCCGCGAGCAACCCAAGGTGGCGCGTCACCACCTCGTCCGGGACGACCCGCTCGCTTCGTCCCGCATTGCGCTCGCGGACCACCTCCTCCGGGAAGTCGAGCACGATCGCGACGACCGGGACCCCGTGCCGCGCCGCGGCCCGGCGGATCGTCCGGCGTGCGGCAGCCGTGACGTTTGTCGCGTCAACCACCGTCAGGAGACCGGCCGCCAGGCGTCGGTCCAGAGCGCGATGCAGCGTCGTGAACGCGCGCCGCGTCGCGGACTGGTCCGCGGCGTCGCCCGCGATCGCCGCGCGGAGCTGATCCGAAGACAGCACCGCGTCGGCCGGGAAGTGCTTCGCCGCGAACGTGGACTTGCCTGCGCCGGCCGCGCCGACGAGCACGACGACGGACGGATCGGGGACCTCGACGTCGGTCATCCGGGTGGTCGATCCCATCAACTCGGCCGGCGCCGCGCCTCCCAGCCGCCGGCATCCGTGCGGCGGACCTCGTACGAGGGCTGGTCGTAGACCGTCGGCCCACGGACGGCTCGTCCGTCAGCGAGGCGGTACGTCGACCCGTGCCAGGGGCAGACCAGGCAGCCGTCCCTGAGCGTGCCGCCCGACAGCGGCCCGCCGGCATGGGCGCACGTGTCGTGGAGGGCGAGCACGGCCTCGCCCTCGCGGACCAGGGCCAGGGCGTTGATCCCGAGCTTCGCCTTCACCGGGCGGCCCTCGGGGATGTCGCCGTCCCCGTCGAGCTCTGCGGGTTCTAGGGCGATCCACTTCGTTCCGGTGCCTCGGAAGGCGTGCCGGCTGACCATGTTCCCGAGGGCGTAGAC
>JBKJVO010000344.1:0-3728 GCA_046717305.1 Candidatus Limnocylindrales bacterium | reverse complement strand
GGCGCGGGGCCGGCCCCCAGGGCGACCATCGCGAGGAGCGCGACAAGGCCGGCGCCGCCGGGCCCCCGGAGTCTGCGCGTCACTCCCACGCCAGGCCCGCAAGGCGCAGGATCCCGAGCCCGTTCTGGCCGGCTCCAAGCAGCCCGTTTCGCGACAGCGCCCAACCGTCGCCGTAATCGATCGGGATGACGGGAACCTCGTCACGAACGATCGCAAGCGCGCGCTCGTAGGCGGCGAGCGCCTCGCCCGGGTCTCGAGTGGCGAGCGCATCACCGATGGCCCGATCGAAGGCCGATGACGACCACCGCCCGTAGTTGTTCGAGCTTCCGGTCTCGAGGAGGACGCCGAGGAAGTCGTTCGGGCCCGGGTAGTCCGCTACCCAGCCGAGCGTCCAGATCGGTGGCGGGTCGGCGTGGAGCCGCTCGAAATGGGCCTCGAGCTCCTCGAGCCGGATCGTGACCCCGAGCTCGCGCTCCAGGTCGGCGGCCATGCCTTCCGCGTAGGCGAGCCCGCCTGTCGCGAACGCCATCTCCGGGAACCCCACGCCGCCGGGGTAGCCGGCGTCCGCGAGCAGACTCCGCGCCCGATCGGGGTCGTGAGCCGGGAGCCAGCTTCCCTCGCCTCGGCCGGGGATGCCGGGGGGGACCATGCTGTCGGCGGGGATGTTGCTGTCCGATCCCAGCTCCACCAGCCGCCGCCAGTCCACCGCCGCGCCGAACGCCTGTCTCACGCGGACGTCATCGAACGGCGGACCGGTCGGCGTGAACCCGACGTAGGACAGCGAGAGGGAGGGCACGCGTCGGAGCTGCGGGCCGAGCAGGGCGTCGTACCGGATCCAGGACGCGTCATAGGAACTGATCCCGGTGTAATCCACGTCGCCCGCCTCGAACGCGGCGACGGGACTCCGACCTCCGATGTCCGTCAGCAGGTGGAGCGTGCCGATGGCCGGGGCCCCGGCCCAGTAGCGGTCGTTCGCGATGAGCGTGTACTCCGTGGCGCCGACGGACTCGAGCACGTAGCCGCCGCTGCCGACGGACATGCTCGCGTCGATGTCGGCGCCGTCTCGCCACACCGTGTCCGGGACGACGCTGAACGTCGGCCCGGACACGATCGACGGGAAGTCCGCGCCGGGCCGCTCCAGATCGACGAGCACATCGAGGCCATCGGCCCTGAGTCCGACGTCGGCTGGATCGGAGGTGACGCCGGTCAGGTAGTCGACCGCCCCGCGGACATCTCGAAACAGCGAGGAGAGTTGCGAGGGTCGCCTCGGATCGATCACCCGGAGCCAGCTCCCGACGACATCCGCCGCTTCGATGGGCGATCCGTCCGAGAACTCGAGGCCGTCACGAAGGTGAAAGACGATCTGTCGGCCATCAGCAGAGACATCCCACGATTCGGCAAGGGCGGGCCGGAGGGTCAGCGATGCGTCGAATGCGGTCAACGACTCATACAGCTGCGCGGTGTAGGCAGCGGAGCCGATATCGCTCTGAGCCGCGGGGTCCAGGTTGGTCGGTGTACCAAGGACGATGCTGACCTCATCGCGGCCGGCTGCCTGGGCCCGGCCGCCTGATGGACCGGTGGCGGTGACCACGAGCCCCGCGAGCGCCGCGACGAAGACCGCCAGGACACCGATCCGCAGGGGGTGGAGGCGGATCAGAACTGCCACCACGCCGGGGTGCGGCGCGTCCTCTCCGACTCCGCGAGGGTCACGGGCCGCTCCATTGGCACGGGAGTCCTGGCGCGGATCGTCCAGGCGTAGCCGTCGCCGGAGAACCCGAACACCAGGGCGGCCACGCACACGAACCGGCGCATGGGCGGAGTATACGAGGAGGCCATCGACGCCCCGGCAATCGAGCCGCCGGCGGGCAGGAAGAAGAGGCCTCGTGCTTATCACCGCCGGGGGAACGATGCGCAGGCGCGAGGCCTCTGCGGTGGAGAACGGACGTTCCGCGGATTCGTTAGGGCCGCATGACCCGGATCGGGAAACGCCGGGACGGAGCGAACGACCCTACGATGGCGGCCCGCACCGGAGTCGGCAGGCCGTGACCCTCCAGCTCAGCGACACGCTCTCTCGAAACACTCGGACCGTACCAGTGCCGCCGCCGGCCGGCCGGGTCACGATGTACAGCTGCGGCCCGACGGTCTACCGGTTCGCGCACGTCGGCAACCTCCGGACGTTCCTCCTGCCGGACCTCATCCGCCGCGTGCTCCTGTACCGAGGCATCGACGTCCTCCACGTCCAGAACATCACCGACGTGGGCCATCTGCGCGACGAGCGGTTCGACAGGGGCGAGGACCGGATGCTCATCGCCGCCGGCCTCGAGGACCGGACGCCCGCCGAAATCGCCGATGCCTACGAAGCCGCCTTTCACGCCGATGCCGCGGCGATGAACCTGCTGCCCGCCCATGTCTTTCCCCGCGCCACCGAGCACATCCCGGAGATGGTCGCGCTGGCGGAGCGCCTCGAGGACCTGGGCCATGCCTACCGATCCGAGGCCGGCAACGTCTACTACGCGGTCGCCTCGTATCCGGGCTACGGGAGCCTGTCCGGGAACACGCTCGCCGCCCTCCGGGCCGGACACCGCGGCGAGGTCGAGGTGGACAAGCGCGATCCTGCCGACTTTGCGCTCTGGAAGGCCGCGGGCCCGGGCCGGGTCCTGAAGTGGCCGTCTCCCCGCTGGGGCGAGGGCTTCCCGGGCTGGCACCTCGAATGCTCGGCGATGGCGATGCGCCACCTGGGCGAGCGGTTCGACATCCACACCGGCGGCGAGGACAACGTCTTCCCGCACCATGAGAACGAGATCGCGCAGTCCGGGCCTCTCGTGGGGGGGCCGCCCGCGAACTTCTGGGTCCACGGCGCGCATCTCCTGATGGCCGGACGGAAGATGGCCAAGTCGGCCGGCAACTTCCAGCGCATCACGGAGCTGGCCGACGCGGGCACTGAGCCGCTGGCGTTCCGCTACCTCTGCCTCACGGCCCGGTACGCACGCCGGCTCGACTACTCGGAGGCCTCGCTCGCCGCGTCGGCTTCCGCGCTGACCACGCTACGAGCACGGTTGCGCGCTCTTGGACCCGTGCCCGCAAAGGGCCAATGGGCGGCTCCTCCGGTTCTTGCGGCTGGTCGGTCGCCGGACCGCCCCGCCGGCACCTCAGCCGGCGTCCGTGGTCACGCGATGACGGACGGCACGCCGGACTTCGCGCTCGTTGATCGTGCCGGGCATCCAGCGGCACCGCTCTCGCCCGGTGGCCGTCGGCTGCACGACGAGTTCGTGTCGGCCGTCGAGAATGACCTCGACCTGCCGGTGGCCATCGCAACCGTCCACGCCATGCTCCGGGCGAATATCGCGCCGGACGAGCGCCGGTGGCTCGTGCTCGATGCCGATTTCGTCCTGGGCCTGGACCTCCATCGCGCCTGGGAGCGGCAACCGGCCGTCCGCGAGGTCGCGCCGGCAGCCAAGATGCTTCTCGCGGATCGAGCCCGGGCCCGGGCCGCGCAGGACTGGGCGGAGGCTGACCGGCTGCGCGATCGTCTCCGCGAGCTCGGCGTCGAGCCCGAAGACCGGCCGGACGGCACCAGTGGCTGGCGCCCGGTGGAGCTGGGCTAGCTGTGATTCCCACGGACGTCATTGACAGGGACCTCCCGTGGGCTGATCGACCTGGCTCATCAAGTCGAGCCCGTCCACGCTCGGCCGGGCAGTGGATTCGACGGATGTCGGGGACGGCCACGC
>JBKJVO010000343.1:0-2567 GCA_046717305.1 Candidatus Limnocylindrales bacterium | reverse complement strand
CCCCGATCCACGCGGACCCGCTAAGCCGTTGCGGGCTACCATGTGCCATCCGCAACCGACGGCCGGCACCGCCGGCGCGGCGCCATCCTCAGGCCCGTCGGCACGAGCGACGCCGACGAGGCGCTCGCCACCCGCGGCCCCGGTCTCGAGCTCGCGGATCCACGCGTGGCGCTCTGCGTCGCCGAGCGTCGAGTCCAGCGCGAGGACCGCCTCGGGCGCGCCGATCGCGAGCCACTGCACGCGGCCGTCCAGGCGCGTCGCGGTGATCGAGGTCGGACGCTCGGTCGTCGGCGGATCGGCGTCGATCAACTCGTCTGCCGGGAGCTCGTGCGAGACGCCCTCGCCGTCGAGCGCCCGCTCAAGCGCCTGGGTGAACGAACCCGGCGGCGTGCCGTCCGCCCTGGCCCATGCGTCCGCCTCGGCTCGAAGGGCCACGAGGAGCACGGCCCTTCGGGCGTCCCGATCCTCGATTCGCCCGGCCGCATCGCGGATCGACGCGACATCGAGCCGGTTGAGCGTGAGCGTGCCGGTCTTGTCGGTGACGATGAGATCGATTGCGCCGAGGATCTCCTGGGCGTTGAGCCGCCGGACCAGCACGCCTCGCTTGAGGAGCCGGTACGCCCCGAGGCCCAGGATCACCGCGAGGAGGACGGGCGGCTCCTCCGGGATCGCCGCGATCGCCGCGGAGATGCCGGCAAGCAGGTTCTGGCCCAGGGACTGGCCGCGGAGGAACCCGAGCCCGGACACGATCCCGATGAGCGCGATCGCGACGACGAGGAGGGTCCGGACCAGCCGGTCGAGCTCCAGCTGGAGCGGCGACCGGCGTTCCCTGCGCCCCGCGAGACGGCCGGCGATGCGGCCGACCTCCGTGCCGGCCCCGATCGCCACGACAATCCCCTCGCCGCGACCGCCCACCACGCTCGTGCCGGCAAAGGCCATCGCGTGCCGGTCGGCCAGCACAGCATCAGCGGGATCCGGCTCCGGGACGGCGGGCTCCGGGACGGACTCCCCGGTGAGGACGCTGCGGTCGATCAGGAGCCGATCTGCTCTCGCCACGCGAAGGTCCGCCGGCACGATGTCGCCGCCACGGAGCAGCACGAGGTCCCCGGGCACCAGGGCCACCGCCTCGATGTCGATCGCCACGCCGGCACGGCGGACGCGCGCGATCGGCGCGGAGGCGTCGCGGAGGGCATCGAGGGCCCGCTCGCCGCGATACTCCGTGACGACGTCCGCGCCCACGATCGGCATAAGCCCGATCAGGATGAGGATCCCGTCGCGAACCTCGTTGAGCAGGACGGCCACGAGCCCGGCTGCCCCGAGGAGCAGGACGAACGGCTCGGTCGCCGACTCGACGAGCATCCCGAGCACGGATTCGCGCTTCCGCGGCTCCAGCTCGTTCGGGCCGGCCATCGCCCGGCGCGCCACGACCTCGTCCAGGTGCAGGCCGGCCGACGGGTCCGCATCGAGGGCGGCCGCCACGTCGGCGACCGACAGCCCGTGGGCCGCGCCCGACAGCCCGGCGGATTGAGAACTCGTCACGCCGTAATGATCGCCGGTTTCGAGTTGCGGCCCCCGGTTCGCACCGGCAGGATCGGTCGGGCCTATCGGTCTGCCGACGCCACGGACGTCCCCAGCGCTGCGGGTGCACAATCGAGGCGTGACTGCCGCAACCGCGCCCGAGCCGACGACCCCGGTCAAGATCCATGCGGATCGATCGGCCGGAACGCTGGAGATCGCGTGGGCGGACGGCCACACCTCCACGTTCGAGGCGCTCGGCCTGCGCTGGCTGTGTCCGTGCGCCTACTGCCGAGGCGAGGCGGGGATGCCCGGCTGGCTGGACACCGGCCCGACGCTCACGGCCGAGCAGACTCGACTCATCGACGTCCACCTGATCGGGGCGTACGCGATCGCCCCGTCGTGGGCGGACGGCCACCACACCGGCTACTACCCGTTCGTGTTGCTGCGCGACCGGTGCCCGTGCGCGGCGTGCGCGGCCCGGCGCTCCACTGATCCATCGCCGCGTTCCCGGGAGGCCCGCTCATGATCGTCGCCACCTCACCCTTCATCGCCGGTCATCGGGTCGTCGAGACGAAGGGCCAGACGTTCGGGCTCGTGGTCCGGAGCCGCGGCTTCTCGGGCAACCTGATCGCCGGGCTCCGCTCCCTCGCCGGCGGCGAGATCCACGAGTACACGTCGCTCCTGGAGGACACCCGGCGCCAGGCGCTGGATCGGCTCGTCAAGAATGCGACGCTGATGGGCGGCAACGCCGTCATCTCGATGCGCTTCGACAGCTCGGAGCTGGCCGGCACGATGTCCGAGATCGTCGCCTACGGCACGGCCGTCGTCGTGGTGCCGGACGCGGCCGCGCCGCAGCCCGCCGAGTAGCCGATGGCCACGCTCGTCCGAGGGGCGATCGTCGTCCTCGGCCTCATCACGATGCTCGCGGGCCTTGGGACGATTCTGTTGCCGCCGTTCGCCGGCACCGCCGGCCTGTGGACCGTCGGCGTCGGGGCGTTCATGGTGATCGTGCCGCTCATGGAGCGGCAGCGGTACCGCTCCGAGGCCGC
>JBKJVO010000342.1:0-4793 GCA_046717305.1 Candidatus Limnocylindrales bacterium | reverse complement strand
GGCACGCATCGGCTCATGGCCGTGAAGGGAAAGACGCCGTCGGAGCTGGCGTCGTCGGTCGGACTGATTGACGACGACCTTCTCGCGATGTATCGCACCGTCGCGCTCGCCCGGGCCGTGGACGAGCGAATGTGGATCCTCAACCGCGCCGGGCGGATTCCATTCGTGATCAGCGGACAGGGGCACGAGGGCGCCCAGGTCGGGATCGCCTGGCCGCTGGAGCGCAAGAAGGACTGGATCGCCCCGTTCTATCGGTCGATCGCGACCTGTCTGGCCTTCGGGATGACGGCGCAGGACATCCTCATGGCGCAGTACGCGAAGGCCAGCGATCCGTCGTCCGGCGGGCGCCAGATGCCCGGCCATTACGGCAACGCCGAGAACAACCTCCTGTCGCTGTCGTCGCCGGTCGCGACCCAGATGCTCCACGCCGTGGGGATCGCCCTGGCGGCGAAGATCCGCGGGACCGGTCAGGTCGCGATGACGTCGATGGGCGAGGGGAGCTCCAACCAGGGTGACGTCCACGAGGGCCTGAATTTCGCCGCCATCCACAAGCTGCCGTTCATCCTCGCGATCGAGAACAACGGCTACGCGATCAGCGTCCCGAGCTCGAAGCAACTGGCCGTGGAAGACGTGGCGGACCGCGCCGCGGGCTACGGGATCCCCGGCGTGGTGGTGGACGGCTCGGACGTTCTCGCTTGCTACCGGGCCTCGAAGGAGGCGGTGGATCGCGCCCGTCGCGGAGACGGCCCGACGCTCATCGAGGCCAAGGTCATTCGGCTCACGGGGCACTCGTCCGACGATCAGCAGACGAAATACCGCCCGGAGCAGGAGCTCGCCGAGCTGCGCAGCCACGATGCCCTGCCGCGCTTCCGGGACCAGCTTCGCGATGGGGGCGTACTCACGGACGAGATGGAGGCGGAAATCGCGGCCGAGATCAAGGCCGAGGTGGAGGCCGCGACCGACCACTCGGAGGCCGAGCCGGATCCCGATCCCTCGACGGCCATGCGCTGGGTCTTCGCCGAGGAGTGGCCATCCGAGACGCCCCCGGCGTGGGGCCTGGGTGGGGATCTCGATCCCGAGGGCCATGGCGGGCCCGATGATCGCTCCGCAGCCGAAGACGCGGTCGGCTGATGGCCCTCAAGACCTTCATCGAAGCCATCCGCGAGACGCTCGCGGACGAGATGCGGCGCGACGAGTCGGTCATCGTCCTGGGGGAGGACGTGGGCAAGAAGGGCGGAGTTTTCCTCGCCACGGACGGTCTGTGGGGCGAGTTCGGGGATGACCGGGTCATCGACACCCCGCTGGCGGAGTCGCTCATCGTGGGCGCCTCGATCGGCGCGGCGATGAACGGCCTGCGGCCGGTCGCCGAGATCCAGTTCGCCGACTTCATCTTTCCGGCCTTCAACCAGATCCTGTCCGAGGCCGCGCGGATGCGGTATCGCTCGAACAACGGGTTCGGGGTGCCGATGACGATCCGGGCCCCGTACGGCGGCGGCGTCCACGGCGCGCTCTACCACTCGCAGTCGGTGGAGGCGTTCTTCACCCACATTCCTGGGCTGAAGGTCGTGATTCCGTCCACGCCGTACGACGCCAGGGGCCTTCTCCGGTCCGCCATTCGCGACAACGACCCGGTTCTCTACTTCGAGCACAAGAAGATGTACCGATCCGTTCGCGGGGACGTGCCGGACACGGATTACGTCGTACCCCTGGGGCGTGCGGCGATCACGCACCCGGGCACGCAGATCACCGTCATTGCCTATGGGCTCATGGCCCATTACGCGCTCGAGGCGGCGGACGTTGTCGGCGAGGAGGGCATCAGCGTGGAGGTCGTGGATCTTCGGACGCTTCGCCCGCTCGACAAGGACACGGTGCTCGGCTCCGTACGCAAGACCGGCAAGTGCCTCGTGGTCTACGAGGACAACCGGTTCGGTGGGTACGGGGCGGAGGTCTCGGCGATTGTCGCCGAGGAGGCATTCGACTACCTCGCCGGCCCGGTCACACGGATCGCCGGCCCGGACGTCCCGGGGGTTCCGTACAACCACGTCCTCGAGGACTGGTTCATGGTCAATCCGGAGAAGATCGCGGCCGGGATCCGGAAGCTCGCCGCGTACTGAGCCGGTGGCGCCCCGTCGGCCCGCTTCGCCGGCCGTGCCGGCCGCTGCTGGCAGGGGAGCGGCGGATGGGCGACACTAGGCGCCACGCGTTCCGTGCCCGTGTCGGCTCGCTGACATCGGTGCTCCACTCCTTCGAGGAGGTCCGTTCGTGGCCAAGGTGACGATGCCCCAGCTCGGCGAGAGCGTGGCCGAGGGGACGATCGGCAAGTGGCTCAAGAAACCCGGTGACCACGTCGCCAAGTACGAGCCCCTGCTCGAGGTCATCACGGACAAGGTGAACGCCGAGGTCCCGTCGCCCTACGAGGGCATCCTGAAGGAGATCCTGGTCGAGGAAGGGGCAACGGTCCCGAACAACGCCGAGATCGCCGTGATCGAAGAGGCGGGTGCCGGCGACGCAGCGGCCGTCTCCGCCACCGCTCCGGCAGCAACAGCGGCAGCGCCGAGCGTTTCTGCCCCCGCGGCGGCAGCGCCGAGTCCGGATGCCCTGGCGGAGACCCCCATCGCACCCGAACCCACCGTCCCCGCCCCCGCGACCGTGGTCGCGGCAGCGCCGATGGCCGCGCCGGCACCGGTGGTCGCGGCGGCGTCCGACGGCCCTGCGGGCTCGGACGAGCGCGCTAACCACGAGCCACCCGGCAACGCGGACGCCAGGATGACGCCGGCCGTCCGTCGCCTCCTCCGCGAGCATGGGCTCACGGCCGCGCAGATCGTCGGGACCGGTGGCGGCGGGCGGATCGCCCGCGAAGACGTCACGGACTTCGTCGAGTCCCAGCGGACCAGGCAGCCGGTCGGACGGCAGGATGCCGCCGCGGGCCCCTCCGGCGCAGCGCCTTCTCCCGCAGCAGCGGGCAGCGTGCCCGCCGCGCCCGCAACCTCCCCAGCCCCGTCCCGACCGGCTTCTGCGCCGGCCCCCGCGACCACGCCGGGGCACGGGATCGTGTTCCCCGCGGGCGCGGACGAGGTCCTCGTCCCGATGACCCAGATGCGGAAGGGGATCGCCGCCCAGATGACGCGGTCGCCCCTGGTGCCCCACGCCTACGTCCAGATGGAGGTGGACGTCACAAGCCTCGTCCGCTTCCGCGACCGGAACAAGAAGGACTTCCAGGCGCGCGAGGGGCTGTCGCTCAGCTACGTGCCCTTCGTCGTCAAGGCATCTGCCGAGGCGCTGAGGCGGCACCCGACGTTCAACGCCCACTGGACAGATCAGGGACTCCTCGCGAAGCGCCGGATCAACGTGGGCATCGCGGTCGCGGTCGATGACGGGCTGATCGTCCCGGTCATCCGCGACGTTGACCAGCTGTCGATCGCCGGCCTCAACAAGGCCATCGCCGAAGTCTCCGAGCGGGCGCGAGCGAACAAGCTTCGGCTGGACGACTTCGGCGGCGGGACCTTCACGGTCGACAACACCGGCTGGCTCGGGACGAACATGGTCATGCCGATCATCAATGTGCCGGAGGTCGGGATCGTGACCATGGACCGGATCACGAAGCGACCTGTCGTCGTGGAGACCCCGGACGGCGACGTCATCGCGATCCGGAGCGTCATGAACATGGTCCTCGCGGTGGATCACCGAGCGAACGACGGCGCCGGTGGCGCCGCCCTCCTCCGCGATGTCAAGGGTTGGCTCGAGGCGGTCGGTCCTGACACTGCGATCTACTAGGGCAATGCTGGGCCGCAGTCGCATGCCGACGATGGCCCTGCGCGCCGTCGTCGCACTCGCCTTGATGAACGCCGCCTGCAGCCCCACCGCAGGCTTTGGGGTCACGGTCCGTCGCGACGGCACGAAGGTCCAGATTCTCGTGCCCGGGTACCGGGATCCCAGCACCCAGGCGTGGTTGTGCCCATCCGATCCGGGGCCCGGTGACACGCATGGCGACGCGGGTCGCCTCCGCCTCACGAGCCTCGGCTGCCTCGACCTGGGCCGGACCGAGTCGATACCGCCGGACGCGACCGGATGGCAGGGCGTCATTCAGCTCGAGTCGCTGGCCTCCGCACAGCTCGAAGCCTTTGCCAACCGGCCGACGTACCGACTGCTCCTCGTCTCGGGGGACGAATCGGGCGGCGGCATCTATTCGACCGACATCCCACCGGTCGACCTCGTCCCGTGACTGACGCCCCCGGCGGCCGCCAGCCCTACACTCAGCCTATGGCCCGCGAGCTCCCGATATTCCAGCCTCCCGACGTCAGCCACGGTCACGCGCGCGCCGAGCCGATCTCCATCGCAATGGGCGGCGGCCTCGTCGGGCTCCCGGCTGCGGACGGCTCCGCGGCGCTTCGCCGGCATCCCGACTGGATCCGGGCACGGATGCCCTCGGGCGAGAACTACCACGACCTGAAGCGGCTGCTCCGGGGCCTCAACCTCAACACGGTCTGCGAGGAGGCGCACTGCCCCAACATCGCGGAGTGCTGGGACCAGCGCACCGCCACGATCATGATCCTCGGCGACACGTGCACCCGGGCGTGCGGCTTCTGCAACATCAAGACCGGCAAGCCCACCTGGTTCGATGACGACGAGCCACGCCGGGTGGCCGAGGCCCTCTCGGGCCTGGGCCTGGACCACGTCGTGGTGACCTCGGTCGCTCGCGACGACCTGGCCGACGGCGGCGCCCACGTCTTCGCCGAGACCATTCGCCACATTCGCGAACGAATTCCCGGCATGGGGGTCGAGGTCCTCATCCC
>JBKJVO010000341.1:0-11888 GCA_046717305.1 Candidatus Limnocylindrales bacterium | reverse complement strand
GTCCATCCGCTCGCCGATCGTCGCCTCGTAGCCCTGGTCCGTCGGAAGGTAGTAGCGACGCCCGCCGAGATCCTCGGGCAGGTAGCGCTGCTCCACGTCGGCGCCCTCGAAGTCATGCGGGTACCGGTAGCCGACACCGATCCCGTGATGCTTCATTCGCGGGTTCGCGGCGTTCCGGAGGTGGAGCGGGACCGGCAGCGCGCCGCGGGCGTCGACGTCTCCGGCCGCGGCGAAATATGCCTGCCCGGCGCGGTTCGACTTCGGCGCGGTGGCGATGTACGTCGCCGCCTGCGCCAGGGCGTACTGGGCCTCGGGAAGGCCGATCCAGTCGAGCGCCTGGCCGGCCGCGACGGCGACCTGGAGGGCGCGCGGGTCCGCGTTGCCCACGTCCTCGCTCGCGCTGATGATCAGCCGGCGGGCGATGAACTTGGGGTCCTCGCCGGCCGCGATCATCGCGGCCAGCCAGTAGACCGCGGCGTCGGGGTCGTTGCCGCGCAGGCTCTTGATGAGCGCGGAGGCCGTGTCGTAGTGGCCGTCGCCGGCCCGGTCGTAGGCGAGAACCCGCTGCTGGGCCGCCGCCTCGACATCGGAGAGGCGCGGGCTGACGTGGCCGTTCGCGTCGCGCACGTCCGCGCTCTCGGCGAGCGCAGCCGCCCCTTCGAGCACGTTGAGAGCGGCCCGGGCGTCGCCGCCGGCGATCGACACGAGGTGGGCGAAGGCATCGTCGGGCAGGGCCACGCCGCCCTTCGGACCGAGTGTGCCGGCGAGGCCTCGATCGACATCCTCGAGTGCCGTCCGGACGACCTTGCTGACGTCGTCATCGGTGAGCGGCTCCAGGCGCCACACGCGGAGCCTTGACAGGAGCGCCGAGTTGACCTCGAAGTAGGGGTTCTCGGTCGTGGCCGCGGTCAGCGTGATCGTGCCGTCCTCGACATACGGCAGCAGGGCGTCCTGCTGCGCCTTGTTGAAGCGATGGATCTCGTCGATGAAGAGGACCGTCCGCGTGCCGTTGAGGGTTAGCCGCTCCTGCGCGGCCGCCAGCGCGGCGCGGACCTCGACAACGCCGGACATGACGGCCGAAAGGGTGGAGAATTCGGCGCCCACGGCCGTGGCGAGGATGCGCGCGAGGGTCGTCTTGCCGGTGCCGGGCGGCCCCCACAACAGGAGCGAGCCGAGATGGCCACGCGCGACCGATCGGCGCAGCGGTCCGCCTTCGCCCACGAGGTGCTCCTGGCCGACAAACTGATCGAACGTCCGAGGACGCATCCGGGCCGCGAGCGGTTGGCGCTCCGGGGGCGGTTGAAAGAGCGCCTCGGGGCGCGCGCCGGAGAGCCTGGCGGCGGGCCGTCGAGCGGGCATGCCGCAAAGTCTACGCGGCTGGCGGGGATCAGCCGAGGCCCGTCCCGCCGGCGTTCAACGCGAACCACAGGGCGGCGAGGATCGCGAGCATCAGCGCTGCGGTGGCGGCGATGCGCCGGATGTCGCGAGCGACGTAGGCGTACTCGTGGGCGGCCCGAACGGACAGTGGCGTTCCCGCGTCACCGGCAATGGCGACGTCCACTCCGGTGCTCCTGGCCCGACGCCGGGCGTTCTCCGCGATGGCCGCCTGCTCGCGAGCGACCAGCTCGGCCTCCAGCTCCGCGGCCCGGTCGAGCTCGGCCTGCGTCAGGCCGCCGTACCGGGGCGTCGGGGACGGCATAGCGGCACCGCTCGCGGGGCCCGAGCCCGGTCGTGGCGTGCCGGGTCTGGCTGTGAGTCGGCCGGGGTAGCGGGTGCGCTTCGCCATGTGCCGGTGGTGCTCCTGCGCGGTGATCGTGGGTCGCGGTGCGGAAGGATACACCGGCCGTCGTGGTGAGGCCGCGTTGAGCGCGCGGCGGTAGACTCGGTCGAGTACCTGGAGGATCTCCCCATCGACCTCGACGCCGTCGTTCGCGACAACCTGGGAAGCATCATCGCCGCGCTCGCAGTCGCCGTGCTGCTGCTCGTCCTCCTCGGGCTCGTGGCGGCCCGCCGGATCGGCCGGCTCGGTGCCCGGCTCGGGGCGCTCACCAGGGGAAGCGAGGAGCGGAGCCTGGAGGCGATCCTGGAGGCCCACCTCACGCGCGTGCACGACGTGGTCCGCGACCTGGATCGCGTGGAGGTCCGGACTGCGATCCTCGAGCGTGACCTCAAGCTCGCCTTCTCGCGTGTCGGGCTGGTGCGGTTCAACCCGTTCGAGGACACCGGCGGCAACCAGAGCTTCGCGCTGGCACTCCTCGACGTGCATGGGGACGGGTTCGTCGTGAGCAGCCTCCATGCGCGGAACATGACCCGCGTCTACGCGAAGGCGGTCGCCGGCGGACGGGCGGAGGCCGCCCTGTCGGACGAGGAGACGCAGGCGCTCCGGATTGCGACGGCGCCCGTCGCGCGGGCCGCCGGCTGATCCCGTCCACCGTGCCAGCGGAGGTGGCACGCCCGGCGCCGATGCTGAGCCCATGGACAGATCGACCCGAGTCCCGTCACGCCGCGCCAATCCCGCCGCCCCGCCGGCCACGCCGGTGAGGCGCACGCGGTCGCGGCGCGGGCCGGCGGCCCTGGACCAGATCCCGGTCTGGGCAGGGTTTGGGGCGCTTACTGCGGATCGGCCGGAAATCGAGCCTGGGCTGGAGGCCCTCCTCGGCGGCCTGAACCCGGAGCAGCGGCGGGCCGTGACGCATGGGGAAGGGCCGATGCTCGTCGTCGCGGGTCCCGGGACCGGGAAGACGGAGGTGATCACGAGGCGGATCGGCTGGCTGATCGCGACGCGACGCGCCCGGCCGTCGGAGATCCTCGCCCTCACGTTCACGGACAAGGCGGCGGCGGAGATGCAGGTCCGCGTGGACCAGCTCGTGCCGTACGGCTTTGCCGACACCGCAATCTCCACCTTCCACGCCTTCGGGGATCGGCTGATCCGGGAGTTCGCACTGGAAGTCGGGCGCTCGCCGGACGCCCGAGTCCTGTCCAGGGCGGAGACCGTGGTCTTCCTCAGGGAGCGCCTGTTCGAGCTCGGGCTGGACGCGTACCTCCCGCTCGGCGACCCGACGCGATTCCTCGCGGCGCTGGCAACGCTCTTCGGCCGATGCCGTGACGAAGACGTCAGTCCGGCGGACTACGCGGCGCATGCGGCCGCTCTTGCCGTCGAGGCTGAGGCTGTCGGGGCGGCGCTCGTCGCGGCGCCTGGCGCCGAGTCCGCCGTCGCGGACGACGTCTCGGCGAAGCTCGACGCGGCTCGTCGCCAGGCCGAACTCGCCCGCGCCTACGTGCGGTATACGGCGCTCCTCGCCGAGCGAGGCGCGATCGACTTCGGCGATCAGGTCTCGCTGGCGCTCCAATTGCTGCGCGAATCGGCCACGATCCGGACGACCGTCCAGTCCCGCTACCGCTACGTCCTCGTGGACGAGTTCCAGGACACGAACCGGGTCCAGTCGGAACTCGTGGCGGTCCTCGCCGAACGCCATCGCAACGTGACGGTCGTCGGCGACGACGACCAGTCGATCTACCGCTTCCGGGGGGCCGCCGTCCGCAACATCCTCGAGTTCCGGGACCGGCATCGCGGCGCCCGGACGGTGGTCCTGGGGCGCAACTACCGGTCCACCGCACCGATCCTGGACACGGCACACCGGTTGATCCGATTCAATGACCCGGACCGCCTCGAGGCGCGCGTCGGGGTGTCCAAGCATCTCCGGCCGGAGCGCACTCCCCGCGGGGCGCGTCCGGTCCTGCACCACGCGTTCGCGACCGGGGCGGAGGAGGCGGACTGGATCGCCGCGGAGCTCCGACGCCGGATCGACGCCGGGGCGCGACCGCGGGACCACGCCGTGCTCGTCCGCGCCAACGGGGACGCAGACCCGATCCTCCGGAGCCTGAACCTCGCCGGCGTGGCGTGGCGGTTCTCCGGAACCTCCGGGCTGTACGGGCGCGCGGAGATTCGCGTCCTCCTGGCGTTCCTCCGCGCGATCGCAGATCCCGCGTCCAGCACGGACGTCTACGCCCTGGCCGCGTCACCGATCTATGCCCTCGGCGGGGAAGACCTCAGCACGATCATGGGGTCGGTCCGCCGCCGGCATCGCTCGGCCTGGGAGGTGCTCGAGGAGGTGGACGCCCAGCCGGAGGCGCTCCGCCTGACGGGTTCTGGCCGATCCGTCGTCACGCGGCTCGTCGGGGACCTCCGACGGTTCCGCGATCTCGGCCACCGGCGACCGGCCGGCGAGGTGCTCTATGCGTTCCTGCGCGACTCCGGCTGGCTCGCGACGCTCGCCGCGGGTCAGTCGGCCGCCGCGGACGAGGCACTTGCGAACGTCGCTAGGTTCTTCGAGATCGTTCGGGGACAATCGGCGCTGCTCGCCGACGACCGGGCGATCTTTCTGGCCCGGCACCTCGGGACCCTGATCGACGCGGGGGACGATCCCGCCTCGGCGGACCCGGACCCGGATCTCGATGCCGTGGCCGTCCTCACGATCCACAAGGCAAAGGGCCTGGAGTTCCCGGTCGTGATGCTCCCGGGTCTCGTCGCCGGTCGGTTCCCGGCCTCGTTCCGGCGTGAGCCGCTCGCGATGCCGGAGGCGCTCGCGGACGTGGGCGTGACCGAGGGGGACCCGCACGTCCAGGAGGAGCGCCGGCTCTTCTACGTGGCGATGACCCGGGCCCGTGACGAACTGATCCTCACCCACGCCGCGGACTACGGCGGGGCGCGGGCCCGCCGGGTCTCGCCGTTCGTCCTGGAGGCGCTGGACCTGCCGCTGTCGGCGGGAACCGCAGGCGCAGGCGCTGCCATGGCCGGCCCGCTGGAGCGCCTGGCCACGATGGCCCCGGTTGCCGCGATGCCGGTCGCCCATGACACCGGCCCGATCGAGGGGCCCCTCCTCTTGAGCCACTCGTCGATCGACGCCTACCTCACGTGCCCAAAGCGGTACCACTATTCGCACGTGATGCACGTCCCGACGGCGCCGCATCACTCGCTCGTCTACGGGTCCGCGCTCCACCACGCGGTCCAGGAGTTCCACCGAGCGGAGGGCCGTGGCCGGGTCCTGTCGGAGGTCGAGCTGTTCGCCGCCTTCGAGTCGGCGTGGTCGAACGAGGGCTTCATCTCCCGCGAGCACGAGCTCGCCCGCCTGGAGGCCGGCCGTGCTTCCCTGCGTCGGTTCCGCGAGGCGCAGCTCGCGCCGGGGGCGGTGGTTCCAGCGTGGGTGGAGCGGGACTTCGCGTTCAGCCTCGGCGGGGATCGGATCCGCGGGCGCTTCGATCGGGTGGACATCGTCCCGGTGGATGGCGATGGGTCCGCCGCGGAGCCGGACATCGCCGCGGCCTTCGCCGAGGCCTCGCGGGCGCCGTCGGGGAGCCGTGCAGACGTGGTGGAGCCGTCGCTCGGCCTGCTCGGGCGAGAGCTGGTCACGATCACGGACTACAAGTCGAGCGACGTCCGGGACCCGGCCAAGGCCCGCCAGCGCGCCCGCGAGTCCCTCCAGCTCCAGATCTATGCCATCGCCTACGAAGCGATGACCGGGCGGCTGCCGGACGCCGTCCAGCTGCATTTCCTCGACTCCGGGCTGGTGGGCCGGGCGCCGGTTGACCCGGCACGCCTCGACAAGGCCCGCGAGCGGATCGGAACCGCGGCGGCGGGGATCCGGGCGAGGAACTACACGCCTCGTCCGGCGACGATGGCCTGCACGTACTGCCCGTTTCGCGAGATCTGCCCATCGAGCGCGGTCCGATGACCTCCGGAGCTGCCCCCTTGTCCAGGGAGCCGCTTCGCGACATCGCCGCGATCACGTTCGACTTCGGCAATACGCTCGTCCGGGTCGGCCGCGAGGCGCTCCACGCGGTCACGGAGCGCACGGCGGTGGCGGTTGCCGAACACCTTGGTCTGGGCGATCCCGGCTTGTTTCGGACGGCGTGGGCCGAGGAGCGCGAGCGGCAGTTCCGGGAGGAAGTGCCGGCGTTCCGGGAGGTGGACCTGCAACAGCGCTCGATCCGCATCCTCGCCCGTCTCCGGGGCATGCCCCCTCCGCGGCAGGACGAGCGCTGGGATGACGAGGCAGCGGGCCTGCTCGTCGCGCCCGCCGAGGTCGACGCGATCGTCGACACGTACAGCCGCGCTTTTGTCGATGCGATGCCGCCCGTGGACGGCGCGGGAGACGTCCTCGAGGAGCTGGCCGCGCGCGGCTTCCGCCTCGCGATCCTCTCGAACTGGCCGCTCGCGGCCACGATCGACCGCTATGCGGTGGCCTTCGGTTGGGATCGCCACCTGGCGGCCATCTTCGTGTCGCAGCGGATCGGGACCATCAAGCCCCATCCGGCGATCTTCGCGCACGCCGCGACCGCTCTCGACTGCCCGCCGAACCAGATCCTCCACGTCGGCGACGACTGGGCAGCGGATGTCGTCGGTGCCAGCGCCGCGGGCTGGCGCGTCGCCTACCTGCTCGATCATCAGGCGGACACGCCCCTGCCGACCTCGGCACGCACGGCTGATGTCGTTCCGGACCTCGAGCTGGCCCGTCTCGCGGACCTTCCCCTTCGGGTTGCCGACCCGACCACCTAGACTCCCACCCGATGGAGACGCGGGACCGACGGACGAACCTGACGTTCTTCGCCGCTGCCCTCGCTGCCTGGCTCGTCGTCGCGCTGGTCGTCCTCACCCGCGATCCGGTCCTCGAACCGCTGGCCGGGTACGCCGGCGCCGTGATGATGGGCTCGGCCATCGGGTTGACGGTGACCCCGCTGTTCTGGCTCGCCGCGTTCGCGCGCGGCCGCCGGGTCGCGTACCGCGGCGCGTGGGGCAAGGCGATGCGGCGTGGCGCGTGGGCCGGCCTGGTCACCGGCGTCTTCGTGGTGCTCCGACTCCAGGACCTCTTTCAGCCCGAGCTCGCCCTGTTCATCGTCGCGATCGTGCTCGTCGCGGAGTCCACGATGTCGATGGAACGTTGACCCGAACCACCATCCAGCGGAGATCCAGATGCCATCCGACCTGAACGCCACGGAACCTGCCGGCCCGCACGCCGACGAAAAGCACCGCATCGCCTCGGCCGTCGAAGCGGCGCGGGCCGTGCTGCTCGACCTCTCGCACCGCATTCACGCGAACCCGGAGCCGGCGTTCGAGGAGCACCAGGCAGCCGCGTGGTGTGCGGAGGTCCTCGCCGCCCACGGCTTCGTCGTGGAGCTGCCGGCAGGGCGGCTCGCGACGGCCATTCGTGCCACCCGTCGCGGCGGCCGCGGCGGGCCCTCGCCGAGGATCGGGATCCTCGCGGAGTACGACGCGCTGCCCGGCCTCGGCCACGGTTGCGGCCATAACACGATGGCGGCATCCGGGGTCGGCGCAGCAATCGCGCTCGCGGCCGTCGCGGACGAGCTGCCCGGCGAGATCGTCTTCCTGGGCACGCCCGCCGAGGAGCGGGGGAGCGGGAAGCGCGTCATGATCGAGGACGGTTTGTTCGATGGCGTCGATGCGGCGCTGCTCTACCACCCGTGCGATCGCAGCCACGTGGACATTTCGCCGCTCGCCTCGTTGGACGTGGACGTCACGTTCAGGGGGCTGCAGGCCCACGCGGCGTCGGACCCGTGGAAAGGCAAGAACGCGCTCGATGCGATCGTGCTTCTGTTCGCCTCGATCGGGCTCTGGCGCCAGCAGCTTCGGCCGGAGGCCCGTGTTCACGGGATCGTCCTGGAGGGAGGTACGGCGGCGAACATCATCCCGGATCGGACCGTCGGGCGGTTCATGATCCGGAGCAATGTCGACGTGGACCTCGAGGCGATGCAGCAGCGTTTCAGGCAGCTCTGCGAGGCGGCAGCGCTCGCGACCGAGACAACGGTCGAGGTCGCCTTCTCGGGCGGCTCCCGAACGATGCGCACGAACCGCGTCATCGCCGAGCGCTGGAACGCAAATGCGGCCGCCTACGGGATCCGGGACGAGGGTCAGGACGACAACTACGGCAGCACGGACATGACGAACGTCTCGTGGGTCTGCCCCGCGATCCACCCGGACCTCGCGATCGTCTCTGTCCCGACCGCGGGCCACTCCATCCTCTTCCGCGACGCCGCGGCCAGTCGCCAGGCGGACGAGACGACGCTCATGGCCGCGACGCTCGTGGCCCAGACGGCGTTCGACCTCTTCCAGGACCCGACCCTCGTGGCGGCCGCGTGGGCGGAGTTCCGCGCGAACGACTGATCGGAACCCGCCCGCGGCTTTGCTACGATGCGCGCGGCGCCCCGCTGGACGGCAGACTCCGAACCGGCGGCGTCCCTGGCGAGCGATGCGCGACCCTTGGGTCACGCGAGCATCCCGGAGGAATCGCGTGAGCGAGCGCCCAACCGACCCGTCCCTCGACACGAACTTCGCCGCCCGGAACGGGTGGGACCGCGAGTACGAGGTGTACTCGGACTTCAACCTCCCCACGTATGTCGGCCCGACCACGTTTGCCAACCTGCCATGGGTCACGGATCCCGCTGAGCTTCGCGCCCGCAACGCCGACGTTGCGATCATCGGTGCTCCGTTCGACGACATGGTGTCGCACCGTCCCGGGGCCCGGTTCGGGCCACGCGCGATCCGGGAGGCGCAGTACTCGGCGGGCTCGATCAACTCGCTGCAGCTCCACGTGGAGCCGTTCGAGGTCCTGACCGTCCTGGATGCCGGGGACGCGAACATCGTGCCGGCGTTCTGGGAGCGGGCCCACGCCATGATCTATCGAAAGGTTCGTGAGGTTGCGGAGACCGGGGCCATCCCGATCATCCTAGGGGGGGACCACTCCATCACGTGGCCGGCGGCGACGGCCGTCGCCGAGGTCCGCCGGCCGGGCACCATCGGCATCGTTCATTTCGACGCGCACGCCGACACGGCACCCGACTGGTTCGGTCAGCTGGGGGGGCACGGCTCGCCCATGCGCCGGCTCATCGAGTCCGGGGCCGTTCAGGGCAAGAACTTCGTGCAGGTGGGCCTGCGCGGCTACTGGCCCCCGGTGTCCGTTCTCGACTGGATGCGCGAGCACGGCCTGCGCTACCATTTCATGACCGAGATCGAGGAGCGTGGTGCCGAGGCGGTTGTCGCGGACGCCATCGCGGAGGCACTCGACGGGCCGGACTCCATCTACCTGTCGGTCGATATCGACGTGGTGGATCCCGGCCTCGCGCCGGGGACCGGGACGCCTGAACCGGGCGGCATGCTGAGTCGCGAGCTGCTTCGCGCCGTGCGCCAGATCGTCGGCGCCGTTGACCTTGCGGGCATGGACATCGTCGAGGTCTCGCCGCCCTACGACTGGGCCGAATCGACGTCGATGATCGCCAACCGCGCCGCGCTCGAGGCAATCTCGGCGCTCGCCGTCAAACGCCGCGCCGGGGCGAGCGTTCGCTGGGAGGGTTGACCGCGACGCACCCGTTCCTCGACCACCCGGGTCCGATCCCGTTCGCGCATCGCGGCGGGGCGGAGGGACATCCCGAGAACACGATGGCCGCGTTTGCCGCAGCCGTGGGGATCGGCTACCGGTACCTCGAGACGGACGTCCACGTCACCGCGGACGGCGTCCTGATCGCGTTCCACGACGACCGCCTGGATCGCGTCACGAACCGACGCGGGGTCGTGGCCGAGATGCCCTGGTCGGAGGTCCGCCAGGCGCGTGTCGGTGGCCGCGAGACGATCGTGCCGTTCGCTGGGTTGCTCAGCGCGTTCCCCGACGCCCGGATCAACGTCGACCCCAAGCACGATGCCGCCGTCCCGGCGCTCATCCGGATCATGCGTGACCCCCGGGTGGCCGAGCGTCTGTGCATCGGCTCGTTCTCGGATCGGCGTGTGGCGGAGATCCGAGAGGCAGTTGGCACCGGGGCCTGCACGGCGCTGGGGCCATGGGAGATCGCTGCCCTCCGGGCGGGCGCGTGGGGCGCGAGGCCGCTCCTCGGACGACTGCGTCGCCGGCCTGGTCGTTGCGTCCAGGTGCCTGTCCGGGGACGCAACGTGACCCTTGTGGAGCCTCGTCTGATCGCCGTATCGCGTGATCTGGGCCTGCCCGTCCACGTCTGGACAATCAACGACCCGGCCGAGATGACGCGCCTCCTGGATCTCGGCGTGGACGGGCTGATGACCGACGTTCCGGGCGTGCTCCGCGACGTCCTCGCCGCGCGTGGCGAATGGCATCCGTCACCGGCAGGCGCGTAGGATCGCGCAGATGTCAGCCGAGGCCCGCGCCGCACTCGCCCGCCTCTACGATCTGGACCTGTCCGCAGATCCCGGCGACATGGACCTGTACCGGGCGCTCGCCGCACGGACGGACCGCCCGATCGTGGAGGTCGCCGTCGGATCCGGGCGGGTGGCCGTGGAGCTGGCCGAGGCGGGGCACCGCGTGACCGGCATCGACCTGGATGCGGCAATGCTCCGACAGGCGGCCGCTCGAGCGGCCGCGGGTCCGGACGGGACCGCCTCCCGGATGGAGCTCGTGCATGGCGATCTCCTCAACACTCGACCCGAGGGTGCCGGTGAGTTCGGGCTGGCGATCCTCGCCCTGAACTCGATCCTCGTGCTCGGCGGCCCACGCCAGCAGCGGCGCGCGATCGGCGTCCTCGCGGATCTCCTGGCGCCCGGGGGAATCGCGGTCGTGGATGCCTGGCAGCCGCTCGCGGAGGACCTCGTCCGGTTTGACGGGCGGCTGTCTCTCGAGTGGCTGCGCCCCGATCCGGAGACCGGCCGCGACGTCGCCAAGTTTGCGTCGGCGTGGTACGACGGCGCGACGCGTACGGTCACGCTGACGACGATCTTCGACGAGGCGGCAGCCGGAGCCGCGCCGGTGCGCTGGACTCGCATCGACGCGCTCCACCTCATCTCCGCGGACGAACTCCGGGCGCATGCCGAGGACGCGGGCCTCATCGTGGAGGTCGTCGCCGGCGATTACGACTTGACGCCGCTCGCCCCGGGCGACGACCGGGCCATTCTCGTGGCGCGCAAGCCGGGCACGGCGGACGCCGGGGGAGCCCGTCGCCGGGGAGCCCGTCGCGGGGGAGCCGCCGGGACCCGCCCACCGGACTGACGGCGGAGTCGTGCAGGACTCATGTCGGGCGGACGATCCGGCGGGAGCCCGTGGTACCGTTCGGCGCGATGGCAACGAGTGATCAGATTCGGCTGCTGCTGATCGAGGACGTCCCCCAGGTCGCGCAGTACGTCCGGGGCCTCCTGACGGCTCAGGCGCAGATCAGGCTCCTTGATGTGCTCACCGACGGCGCGCGAGCGGCGGCACAGGTTCCGGAGCTCAGGCCTGACGTCGTGATCGTGGATGCCCTCCTCCAGGGTCGGGTCAAGGGGATGCAGGTCGTCAAGCAGCTCCACGACGGCGCCGTCGGCGTCCCGGTGATCGTCCTGACGGTGCCGCAGCAGCCCGTGGACGCGGATCCCGGGAACGGCATCCAGGGCGTCCTGTCCATGCCGTTCTCCGGGTACGACCTCATCACCAGGGTCGCCCAGGTCCACAAGGACTATCAGGCCCGAGATGAGCGGGGCGGCTCTCGAACCATCGCGGTCTTCGCTCCCAAGGGCGGCGTCGGCAAGACGACCATCGCCTTCAATCTTGCGGTCGCGTCCGCCCGGCGCGGAGCCCGCACGGTCCTCATCGACGGGAGCATCCAGTTCGCCGACCTCCGGGCCCTGCTGCGCGTGCCGGCCGACGCGCCGTCGATCCTCGATCTCCCGACGGACCGGGTCGCGGAGTCGGACCTCGCCGACGTCCTGTGGCGCGATCCGTCGGGCATCGACATCCTCCTCGCGCCGCCGCGTGTCGAGATGCACGAGATGCTGACCGTGCGCGACGTGGACAAGGTCCTCTCGATCCTGCGGCGCGTTTACCCCGTCGTGATCATCGATACGCCGGCCGCCGTCGGCGAGCTGACCATGGCCTTCCTCG
>JBKJVO010000340.1:0-5721 GCA_046717305.1 Candidatus Limnocylindrales bacterium | reverse complement strand
GGCGGGGAGGAGCCGCCGGACGCCAGAAGGGAAGGAGGAGTCCCCAATGAGCAAGCGCCACCAGGCCAGCCGCCGCCGGGCCTATGGACGACGCCAGCACGAGGTCCACGAGCGCCACGAGCGCCGGGTGGAGCGCGGGCGACCGGAGGTCAACTGGGCGGAGTCCCTCGATGCCCAGGTCGATCCGCTGTCCTTCCTGGATCCGCGGACGCCTCGCCTGCGGTTCGGCTTCGCCGACTGATGGCCGCCTACCAGGGCGCTCGGCGGCGCGGGTTCGAATTCCCGCGTCCCGCGCTCAGCCTCGATGACGCGCCGCTGTTCGGCTGGCGAAGCCGGCCCGGCTCCGGCAGTCTGGTTCGGGCCGGCCGCCCGACCCGGGTCGGGGCGATCCTCACCGGAATCGTGGTGGTGTTCACGCTTGCGTTCCTGTCGCTGTCGCAGAGCGTTCGCGTTGCGGCGACGAGCTACGACGTCGTGCGACTCGCCTCCGAGTTCGAGCGGCTGGATGCCAGACGGCAGGACCTTCGCTCCGACATCAACCGGCTCGGTGCCGAGCCGGCGATCCGAAAGCTGGGTTTGGACAGCGGGCTCGGCCAGCTCGACGCGCCCCTGATCATCCCGGCTCGCTGAAGCCGGGCGGAGACTCGGGATCGACATGCTGGGACGCACGGATTCGCGCGGGCGGCTGCTGTTCCTGTTGCTGGCCTTCGTGCTGGCGACGGGGGGGATCGTCGCGCGCCTCGGGTGGTGGCAGGTCGCCCGCCGGGTGGACCTCGCCGAGGCCGCGCACCGGCAGATCTACCTCCGCGCCGAGATCCCGGCTCGCCGCGGCACCATCTACGACCGCACCGGCACGGTCATCCTCGCCGAGACGATCACGCGGGATCGGATGATCGCGGAGGCGAAGCGCCTCGCTCCGGAGCAACGCGAGGCGCTGGCGGCGATCATCGGCGATGAGCTCGGCCTCGACGAAGCCGGGACGGCCTCCCTGCGGACGCGACTCGATTCGGATCGGTCGTACCTCGTCGTGATCCGCGGCCTCGTGCCGGACGCCAGCGAGGCGATCCGCCTCCGCGTGGCCGACGCCGGGATCCCCGGGATCTCCTTCGAGTCCGAGTCCGTCCGGATGTATCCGCAGTCCGGCGGTGGCCCGGAGACCTCGCTCGCCGCGCACCTGCTGGGGTTCGTGAACCGGAACGGGGAGGGCCAGTACGGCGTCGAGCAGTACTATCAGGAGGTCCTCGCGGGAACGCCGGCGATCGTGGAGTCGGATCGGGACGCGAACGGGCGGGCGATCGTGGAGACCCAGCACACCATCGATGCCGGGACGGCCGGCGGCGACCTCAGCCTGACGATCGACGCGGGCCTCCAGCTCGCGCTCGAGCAGGAGGTGATCCAGGCCTGGGTCGCCGACCGCGCGAAGAGCGTGTCAGCGGTCGTGATGGATCCGTATACCGGCGAGATCTACGCCGAGGCGTCCTTCCCGTCATACGACGCGAACGACTACGCGCGGATCGCCGCCGCCGACCCTGGCCGTTTCGTGGACCCGGTCGTCTCGGAGGTCTACGAGCCCGGGTCCGTGTTCAAGATGCTCACCGTCGTCGCCGGCCTCGAGACCGGAACCGTCACGATCGCCACGGAGATCGACGACACGGGGACGCTTCGGCTCGACAACGGCCGGGCGCAGATCGACGACGCGGACCGGAAGGCAATGGGAGTCATGACCTTCGAGGACGCGATCGCCTGGTCGCGCAACGTCGTGGCAGCGAAGGTCGCACTCAAACTCGCCCCGACGCTCCAGGGCGCCTCGACGACCCTCCACGAGGTCTGGCTGCGACTCGGCTTCGGCAGCACGACCGGCATCGACGTCGCTGGAGAGGTCGCCGGCCTGGTCCGTGATCCAGCCACGACGATCTGGCGGGAGATCGACCTCGCGAACGGCTCGTTCGGTCAGGGCGTTGCCGTGACCCCGCTCCAGCTCGCCGTCGGATTTGCCGCGATGGTCAATGGCGGGATGCTCGTGCAACCGCACGTGATGCGGGCGACCGACGGAACGCCCGTCGAGGTGGCCGGCAGGGGTCCGGTTCTGGACGCCAGCCTGAGTCCGACGCTCATCGACCTGATGCACCATGTCGTCTCGAGCGTGCCGTTCTATCGCGATCGGACGCTGATCCCCGGCTACTTCGTCGGCGGCAAGACGGGCACTGCCCAGATCTGGGACAGCGCGGCGGGCGCCTGGAAGTCGGGCGTCTTCAACTTCTCGTTCATCGGGTACGTCGGCCGGCAGACCGGTCACCCCGATCTTGTCATCGCCGTCCGGATCAACGAGGGCCACCCGAGCATGCGGCGCGTGGGCCAGCTCGAGATGCCGGTGATGTCCTTCGAGCTCTTCCGGCGCGTCGCGACCGACGCCATGAGCATCCCGGGCCTCCTTCCGGAGCTCCCGGTCGAGGAGGTTCCGATCGCCAAGGTCGGCGCGTGACGGTGACCAAGGATCCTCCGTTGCCGGCCCGGCACCCAAGGAGCCCGCGCGCGAACGCCTGTGCCACACTTCCGCTCGTGACCGACGACCGGCCGTCGCCGCGCCCGCGCGACGTCCCAGCTCGCACCGGCGGTGCGTCCGCCGCCCCGGCGATGACCGCCCGTCAGGTCGTGCATCTGACCGGCGGGCAGCTCCTTCGGGCCTCGGATCGACCGATCCGAGGGGCAGCCGTGGATTCCCGGCTCGTCCATCCGGGCGAGCTGTTCGTCGCCCTCCCTGGCGAACGGACTGACGGGCATCGCCATCTTCGCGCAGCCGCCGCGGCCGGCGCGGCGGCCATCCTCGTGCGTGACGCGCCCGAGCCGGATGAGCTCACGGCCCTCGGCGACGTGACGGTCGTCCGGGTGTCGGACCCTCTGCGTGGGCTCCACGCGCTCGCGGCCGGCTGGCGGATGCGCTTCGACCCTCTTGTCGTCGGGGTCACGGGGAGCATTGCCAAGACGTCCACGAAGGAGGCGATCGCCGCCGTCCTCGCGTCGGATCGACAGACACTCCGGAGCGAGGGCAACCAGAACAACGAGGTCGGCCTGCCGCTGACGGTCCTGCGGCTGGGCCCGGAGGACAAGGCCGCGGTGCTCGAGATGGGGATGTACGTCGGCGGGGAGATCCGCGACCTGGCGAGGATCGCCCGGCCCCGGATCGGCGTCGTGACGTCCGTGCTCGGCGTGCACCTGAGCCGGATCGGCAGCATCGACGCCGTCGAGGACGCCAAGGCGGAACTCGTGGAGGCCTTGCCGGCGGACGGGGTCGCGGTCCTGAATGCCGATGATTCGCGGGTCCGCCGGATTGCCGGGCGGACGGCGGCTCGGGTGCTGACCTACGGGTTCGCCGACGACGCCTCGATCGGGGCCGAGGAGGTCGTGTCGGCCGGGCTGGATGGCATGCGCTTCGTACTCCGCCTGCCCGCTGAGGCCCCCGGCAGCACGGCGCGCCGGTTTCCGGCGAGGATCCCGTCCCTCGGGCGGCTGTCGGTCCACAACGCGCTCGCAGGTGCCGCCGTCGGGCTGGCCGCCGGCATGTTGCCGGACCAAATCGTCGCGGCGCTGGCCGGAGGCTGGTCGGCGCCGCACCGTGGTCGGATCGTCCGCGCCGGCAAGATCACGATCGTTGACGACGCCTACAACGCCTCGCCGACCTCGGTCGTCGCCGCCCTCGAGCTGCTGGCCGGGTTGCCCGGCCGGCGCGTGGCGGTTCTCGGCGAGATGCTCGAGCTCGGTGAGGGCGCCGAGGGCGGCCATCGCGAGGTCGGCCGGGCTGCTGCGGCTGTCTGTGCGCTCCTGTGCGTCGTCGGCTCGGGTGCCGCCGGAATCGCGGAAGGCGCCAGCGAGGCCGGGATGCCGGCAGACCGGATCGTCCGGGCCGCCAATCGCGAGGACGCGATGGCGCTTCTGAGGTCGCTGCTCCTGCCGGGCGACGTCGTCCTCGTGAAGGCATCGCGCGGGATCGCGCTCGAGGTCCTGATCGAGGGGCTCGCAGCCGCCTATGGGGATGGTGCGACGTGACCGTCGAGCTGATCCAGGCGCTCCTGCTCGCGTTCGCGCTGGTCGTCATCCTGATGCCGTCGTACGCGCGGTTCCTTCGCGGCGTCGGGATGGGAAAGCGGATCCGCGCCGAGGGTCCGGAGGCGCACCAGGTCAAGGGCGGCACGCCGACCATGGGTGGGCTGCTCATCATCCTCGTCGTCCTGGGGCTGTTCTACGTCCTCCGCGGCTTCCCGCAGCGCGCAATCATCGCCCCACTCGCGACGCTCCTCCTGGTCGGGGTCCTGGGTGCCGTGGACGACTTCCTCAACGCGCGGAAGGGGGAGGGGATCCGGGCACGGCACAAGATGATCTGGCTCGTGGTCGTGGCGGTGGTCGTGGCCTTCCAGATCCAGTCCACCTATCAGATCGACGAGATCGCAGTGCCGTTCATGGGGCCCGTGCCGATCGACCCGTGGGTCTTCGTCGTCTTCGCCGCCTTCGCGATCATCGCCGCGAGCAACGGCGTCAACCTGACCGATGGCCTCGATGGCCTTGCCGGAGGGACGCTCATCTTCGCGTTCGTGGCGTTCATGCTCATCGCTCTCCTGAACGTCGTTCCTCAGCCCGGCGGGTCGCTCGGCAACCAGCCGAACGTCGCCTTCCTGTGCGCCCTCATCATCGGGGCGCTCCTCGGGTTCCTCTGGTTCAACGTGCATCCGGCCCTGATCTTCATGGGCGACTCCGGCTAGCTGTCCCTAGGGGCGACGCTTGCGGTGATCGCCCTGATCACCGGCCAGATCCTCGTCCTCCCGCTGATCGGCGTGATCTTTGTGTTGGAGACGGCGTCCGTGATGATCCAGGTGACCTATTTCAAGTTGACGAAGGGCCGGCGGATCTTCCGGATGACCCCGCTCCACCACCACTTCGAGTTGGCGGGTTGGGACGAGGAGAAGATCACACTTCGTTTCTGGATCGTCGGGATCCTCGCCGGCCTCCTCGGCGTGACCCTCTTCCTCGCCTCGATCGACCGGCTGCGGTGAGCGCGCTGATGACGGACCGTCGCGATGCCCGAACGATCGATCCCGACGGGCTGGTGCTGGCGGACGTCCTCGCGGGAGGGCTGCGAGATCGGCCGATCACCGTCCTGGGGTTTGCGCGGAGCGGGATCGCGGTGGCGCGCTTCCTCTCCGACGTGGACGCCCGCGTGACCGTCTACGACGGTCGCCACGCTGCTGATCTCGGCGCCGCGATCGTCGCCCTCGACGGCCGGCCGGTCACACTTCGGCTGGGACCCGATGTCGATCCGGTGACGACCTGGCGCGATGCCGCGCTCGTGGTCACCTCGCCGTCCATCAACCCGGAGTTCCCGACGACCGAGCCACGACTTCGGGCTCAGCTCGTGGAGCTCGTCGCCGCTCGCGCTGCCGGGGACGCCGACGCCCCACCGCTGGTCTCCGAGCCGGATCTGTTTCTCCGGCTCTGTCCCTCCCCGACGATCGGCGTCACCGGCACGAAGGGCAAGACGACGACGGCGTCGCTGACAGCAGCGCTCCTCGTTGCCGACCCCGCGCATCCGGTCGTCCTGGGCGGCAACATCGGGATCCCGCTCATCGAGCGCCTGCCGGAGCTGACGGCCGGCCACCGCGTGGTCATCGAGCTGTCCGAGCTGCAGCTGCCCACGCTGTCGCGAGGCACGACGGTGGCCGTCTACACCAA
>JBKJVO010000339.1:0-2726 GCA_046717305.1 Candidatus Limnocylindrales bacterium | reverse complement strand
GATTTCGAACCGCCCATCGGGGTGCAGGTGGAAGTTCGTCCAGATGTTGAACGGTTGCGGGCATTCGATCTCGCCGTACCCCGCCCGCTTCATCGCCAGCTCCAGGTTCTCCTGGCAGGAGGCATGCCAGCCTTTGTGGCCGAGCTCCTCATAGCGCCACAGATCGCAGGCCGCGGAAAGGAAGTCGTGGACGGGGACCGGGTCCTCCAGGATCCGGACAATCGGACGCCGATGATTGGAATAGAACGCGTCACCGACCCCGGGCATGAGCTTCATGTTCGCGATCCGCGTGTGGGGCGCGGAGAGGTACTCGGAGAGATCGTTCTCGAAGTACGCCCAAAAGTCCGCCGGCTGCTGGCCGTCCACGTCGATGATCTCGACCGCAGTCCCGGCATCCACCCGGAACGCGACACCTGTGCGAGCCGGAATGTGGATCTCGCGTTCGGCCGTCGCCATCTACTCCTCCTTCTCAGGCGCCGGCCGCGGCGTCGGTCGCGGCACCGCCGCCTCGTCGAACGAAACGGCCGAAGCCGGGACCTTGGATGGGCCGCCCGTCTGTCGCGACCACCACGCCCCGGATGATGGTGCCCGTAACACGCCCCTGGAGTTCCATGCCTTCGTACGGCGTCCAGCCCGCGACACCCACCATTTGCTCGGCCGTTGGGATGGTCGCCGCGGCGAGGTCGACAAGGGTCAGGTCGCCATCGAGTCCGGGCGCAATCCCGCCCTTGCGGTCGTTCAGGCCGAAGATGCGAGCGGGATTCGCGGCCGTCAAGGCAACCAGCCGCTCCAGGGTCATGACTCCTCGCGCGGCGAGGTGGAGGAGCAACGGCACCATTGTCTCGTTGCCCGGAACGCCGGCCTGCGCCGCAAAGGGATCGAGTATCTCCTTGCGCACAGGCAGGACGCTGCCATGGTCGGACCCGATGACGTCGATTTCCGTTGCCAGCAGCCGTCGCAGACCGTCTCGGGACGTCGCGTCTCGTACTGGCGGGGCGGTTGCAACCCACATCCCACGCTCGGCGAGGTCCGCGTCCGTGAACGTGAGGTAATGCGGGCAGGTCTCCACCCAGACGCCCTCACCACGGGTCCGCGCCGCCGTGACGAGATCGACCACGGCTGGCGTGCTCGTGTGGACGAGGTAGAGCCGCGTACCGAGCGGCGCGGCCATCGCGATGAGATCCGTCGCGGCGATGATCTCCGACTCCGCGGATCGCCATGCCGCGAAGACCTCGCCCGGACGGCCCGTCGCGCCCCGGAGCCGCTCACGGTTCCGGTCGAGGATGGCCTGGTCCTCGGCGTGCACCAGCGCGATCGCGCCGAGCGACGCGATGCGCTGCAGCAACGCGAGCCGATCCGCCGGGTTCACGAACCCACCCATCGGGACGCCGGTCTCGCAGGTGAACATCTTGAAGCCGGTCGCGCCGGAATCCCATTGCTCGGCAAGGCCATCGAGCCGATCCGGGGAGGCCCCACCGTGGAGGGCAAAGTCGACGAACGACGTGCGCTCCCCGAGGCGCACCTTGTCGCGGAACCTGTTCCCGTCGAGCACCTCGGGCGGCGTCAGCGGGTGATCCAGGATGGTCGTGATACCCCCGGCAGCCGCCGACGCGGTGTCGTCCCGAAAGTCCGGTCGCGCAGCGAGTCCGGGTTCCCACTGATGATGATGGGCATCCAGCACGCCCGGCAGAACGTGGAGTCCGCCCGCGTCGATGGTCGGTCCGCTCGAATCGAGATCGAGGCCGACCTGCGCGATCTGCCCGCCGACGATCCGCACGTCCGCGCGTCGCCGCCCGGTCGTCGCCACGACCGTTCCTCCGCGGACGAGGAGGGAACCGTCAGTCAACGGAGCGGGTCCGCATCGGTTCGAGGATGCGGCGAAGGAAGGCGCGAGTCCGCGGATCCCGCGGATCCTCGAACATCGCGTCCGGATGCGCGCGTTCGACGATGCGCCCCTCGTCGATGAAGACCACCTCCCTGGCCGCCTCCCTCGCAAACGCCATCTCGTGCGTCACGACCAGCATCGTCATCCCACCCTGCGCCAGCTCTCGCATCACGCTCAAAACCTCGCCGACCAGCTCGGGGTCCAAGGCAGAGGTGGCCTCGTCGAACAACATGAGCCGGGGCTCCATGGCCAGCGCCCGGGCGATCGCCACCCGTTGCTGCTGTCCGCCCGACAACTGGCCGGGGTAGCGGTCCGCCATGGCTCGCAGCCCCACCCGATCCAGCTGCTGAAGGGCTCGGTCGGCCGCCGGCTCGGAAGCCAGCCCAAGGACGGTTCGCGGCCCCTCAGCGACGTTCGCGAGCGCGGTCATGTGCGGGAACAGGTTGAAGCGCTGGAAGACCATGCCGATCCGCGATCGTGCCCGGTCGAGGCGGAGTTGGATGGGTGCGGAGTGGAGGGACTCGCCTGCCCCGGGTCCCATGCGTTCACCGTCGAGCAGCACCTCGCCGCTGTCAGGCGGGCTCAGGTAGTTGATACAGCGGAGCAGCGTCGTCTTGCCTGAGCCGCTAGGTCCGATCACGCAGACCGTCTCGGCGCGGGAGACGTCGAGGTCGATCCCACGCAGGACCTCGTGCGGCCCGAACGATTTGCGGATCCCGCGCAGCGAGTGGACCGGCACCGCAACGTCCGCCTCCGTGGTCTCGGTCATTTCGGATACGAGAGGCGTTGCTCGAGCAGGATGCTTGCCTGCGAGAGCAGCGTGATCAGGACCAGATAGACC
>JBKJVO010000338.1:0-3263 GCA_046717305.1 Candidatus Limnocylindrales bacterium | reverse complement strand
GAGCGGCTTGATCCGGAGATCATGCCGCCGGCGCCGGGCCAGGGGGCAGTGGCGGTGCAGGTTCGAGCGGACGACGAGGATCTGCTGCAGGTCGTGGGCGCCATCGACGACCGAACGACTCGCCTTGCGGTCAGCGCGGAGCGGATGTTCCTGGCGGCGTCCGGTGGCGGCTGCCGGTCGCCAATCGGCGCTCTCGCCACGATTGTTGGTGACGGGCTCGACCTCCTGGGTGGCTACGTTCGCGTCAATGGGACACATGCTCGGCTCGCGCATTGCCGAGGTTCCCTGGACGGCGGCGACGCGCTGGCCGGCGACCTCGTGGCCGCCCTTGTGGTGGAAGGCGCCGACTCGACCCTCGACGTCCAGACCGGCGCGAGGACGCCACCGCATCGAGTCCTGATCACCCGCGCCGCCGCCCAGGCAGACACGCTCATCGCGGCCCTCCTCGAGGCCGGCCTGGAGCCGCTGTCGGTGCCGGCGATCGAAGTCGAACTCGCACGCGGCGGCGGAGACCTCGACGCCGCCCTGGGACGTCTGGGCGAATATGCCTGGGTGGTCGTGACGAGCGGCAACGGCGCTCGCGCCATCCTGCGCGGTGCCGAGCGGGTCTTCGCGCCGTTCGAGACGTCACGCTGGGCGGTCGTCGGGAGCGCGACGCGAGAGACCCTGGAGCGCGAGGGGGTCGACGTCCACTTCCAGCCGGCCCGGAGCACCTCCGCGGCGCTGGCGGTCGAGCTGCCGATGGAGCCGGGCGATCGGATCCTCCTGGTCCGCGGAAACCTGGCGGATGTCGAGCTGCCCGCCGCGCTGCGCGCCCGGGGCGCCGTCGTGGACGACATCGTCGGCTACCGAACGGTCGAGGGCCCCGAGTCGTCCGGGCGCCTCCTTCGCCTGGCCTTCCGGGAGGGGCCGCCCGACGCCGTCGTCTTCACGAGCGGGTCCACCGTCCGGGGGCTGCTCCTGCTGGCCGACCGCGAATCGGTCGACGTCCTGGGCCTTCCTGCCGTGTGCATCGGGCCGGAGACCGCGGCGGAGGCGGAGCGAGCAGGTTTCCGCGTCGTTGCCATCTCGCCCTCGCCGGATGCGTGGACCGTCGCGCAGGTGACGGCCCGTGCCGTCTACGGCACCGGCGTGGCGGCCGGTCGGGTCGTTGCAGCACACGCCGGAGGATCGCACCGATGACGGCCGAGCCCGCGTTCCCGGGTCCCATCCGCCCGCGACGCCTCCGGCGATCCGCCGCCCTGCGGAGCCTCGTGCGGGAGACGCGCCTCCACCCCTCGATGCTCGTCGCCCCGCTCTTCGTGTGCCCGGGATCCGGCGTGCGCGAACCGATTGCCGCGATGCCGGGCGTCGCGCGGCTGTCCTCCGACCTTGCCACCGATGAAGCGGCGCGTCTGGCCGACCTGGGCATCGGGGGCGTGCTGCTGTTCGGACTTCCGCGGATCAAGGACCCGCTCGGGACGGAAGCCTCCGCCGCCGACGGCGTCGTTCAGGACGCGTTCAGGCGCATCCGGGCGCTCGAGCTGCCGCTCGTCACGATCGCCGACACGTGCCTGTGCGAGTACACGGATCACGGCCATTGCGGACCGCTCGGCCCGGACGGCGCGGTGGACAACGATGGCGCGCTCGAGCGCCTGTCGGCCACGGCCGTGAGCCAGGCACGGGCCGGCGCGGACATCGTGGCCCCCAGCGCGATGATGGATGGTCAGGTGGCCGCGATCCGTGCCGCCCTGGATGCCGGGGGCTTCTCCGGGACTGCAATCATGGCCTACGCCGCGAAGCATGCGTCTGCGTTCTACGGGCCGTTCCGGGAGGCGGCCGGCAGCGCTCCGGCGTTCGGCGACCGACGCGGCTACCAGATGGATTCCGCCAATGGGCGCGAGGCGATGCGCGAGATGGAGCTGGATGTCGCGGAGGGCGCCGACATCCTCCTCGTGAAGCCGGCCCTGCCCGCGCTGGATCTCATCGCCGCCGCACGGGCGCGTTTTGGCGTCCCGATCGCCGCCTACCAGGTGAGCGGCGAGTACGCGATGCTCCACGCGGCCGGCGAGCGCGGCTGGATCGATCGTCGGGCGGCGACCCTGGAGGCCGTCACGGCCATGGTCCGGGCCGGAGCGGGGATCGTCATCACGTACTCGGCGGCCGAGATCGCCGGATGGCTGAAGGAGCCGCGATGAGCCCCGATTTGAGCACGTACGTCCACGCCCTCGCCCTTGGGCTCGATCCGGCCTGGCGGCGCCTGTCCGACGAGGCGCGGCGTAACGACGCCGCCAGGTTCGTCGAGCGCCTCGGGGCAGCCGGCGACCCATCGCTCCGGACGTTCTCGTACTCGTCGGTCGGCCTCGAGCCCGGGGTGGACATCCTGCTCTGGCGGTTCGCGCCGTCGGTCGATGTCCTCGAGGAGGCCGCCGCCGCGGCCCTCGGCGCAGGCCTCGGACGGTGGCTCGCCGTCCGCCACTCTCTCATCGGGCGGATCGGGCCGTCCCAGTACGTCCGCAAGCCCACGGACCAGGAGCAGTCGCCCTTCGACGGCGAGCGATCCCGCTATCTGATCGTTTATCCCTTCACCAAGAGCGCGGACTGGTACCTCCTCTCGGCGGAGGCGCGCCAGGGGATCATGAACGAGCACATGCGGGTCGGGCACCAGTACCCGATGGTCCGCCAGGCGCTGGCGTACTCCTTCGGCCTGGACTCGCAGGACTTCGTTGTCGCCTACGAGACCGACGACCTGCCCGCCTTTGGCGACCTCGTGCGTGCCCTCCGGTCCACCGAGAGCCGGCGTTCCACGGTCAGCGACACGCCCCTCCTGCTCGGGGTCCACCGGCCGATTGAGGAGATCGTCCGCCTCCTGGGGGCGCCATGAGCGCCACGCTGGGGTCCGGGACACGCTCGGTCGACCTGATCCGGCGGGCCGAGGACCTGTTCCCGGGCGGCGTGAACAGCCCCGTCCGGGCGTTCCGATCGGTGGATCGCCCGCCGCTCACGCTGCAACGAGGCCGTGGTCCGCACGTTTGGGACGTCGATGGCCGGCGCTACGTGGACTACATCGGCGCGTGGGGCCCGGCGCTTCTCGGGCACGCCCACCCAGCCATCATCGAAGCGATCCGGCGGGCGCTGGAGGACGGCCTCGCCCTCGGCGCCACCCACCCTCTCGAGATCGAACTCGGCGAGGCGATCCGGCGAGCCGTGCCCTCCATGGAGCGGCTCCGGTTCACGTCGTCCGGCACGGAGGCGGTGATGTCGGCCCTCCGGCTGGCTCGGGC
>JBKJVO010000337.1:0-3955 GCA_046717305.1 Candidatus Limnocylindrales bacterium | reverse complement strand
TTCTCGAGGATGGCGACGGTGTTCGCGACGGTCGACAGCTTCTGGCCGATCGCCACGTAGATGCAGACGAGGCCCTTGCCCTTCTGGTTGATGATCGTGTCGATCACGATCGCGGTCTTGCCGGTCTGGCGGTCGCCGATGATCAGCTCGCGCTGGCCGCGGCCGATAGGGATCAGGGCGTCGATGGCCTTGATGCCGGTCTGGACCGGCGTGTCCACCGACTGGCGAACGATGACGCCTGGGGCGATTCGCTCGACCGGTCGGCTCTTCTTGGTGGCGATCGGGCCCTTGTCGTCGAGCGGGCGGCCGAGCGGGTCCACCACGCGCCCGATGAGCGCCTGTCCGACGGGGACCTCCACGACTCGACCCGTTGTCTTGACGGTGTCCCCCTCCTTGATCGCGCGCGCGTCGCCGAGGATGACCGCGCCGACGGTCTCCTCCTTGAGGTTGAGGGCCATACCCATCACCCCGCCGGGGAACTCGAGGAGCTCTGACGACAGTGCGCCCGCGAGCCCGTAGACCTGGGCGATGCCGTCGCCGACCTCCACGACGGTCCCGACGCTGCGGGATTCCGCCCGCTCGTCGAACGTGTCGATCGCCGATTTGATGATGCTGATGATCTCGTCAGAGCGAATGGCCATCGGTTCTCCGTTTCGGGCGTTACCGGCCCGCTGGTGCCCGCCGAACGCGGGGCGATTGGGCTAGCGCGTGCCCTGTACGAGCTGCTGGCGAAGCCGCTCGAGGCGACCGCGCACGCTGGCATCGAGCAGTTGATCGCCCACGCGGACGGTGAGCCCGCCGATGAGCGTTTCGTCGATCTCCGTGCGGAGGTCGACGGCCGTGCCGGTCATGACTTCGACCCGCGCCCGGATGGCGGCGGTCTCGTCGGCCGTGAGCGGCTGAGCGCTTGTCACGACGGCCTCCACGATTCCGTTCCGGCGATTGAGCAGGCGATTGAATTCCGCGGCGACCGCCGGGACGGTCTCGAACCGGCCGCGCTGGGCAAGGAGCCGAGCGAGGTTGAGCACCCCGGGGCTGACGCGGCTCTCGAAGAGCGCCGTGACGGCCGCCTGGCGGTCTGCGTGCGGGATCACCGGGTTGTCCACGATGCGAGCGACGGTCTCGTCCGCGGCGACCCCGGCCACCAGCCCCAGGCCGGCGGCCCACGCGTCGTGGGCGTCGTCGCGCGTCGCCAGCTCGAAGGCTGCCTCCGCGTAGCGGCGCGAGGCCGTCGTGGGCCGGGCCATCAGTTCCGGGCGTCCCCGGAGGCGGCCTCACCGAGGAACGCCTCCACGAGCCGGCGCTGTCGAGCGCCGGTCATCGACTCGCCGACGACCTTGCCGGCCGCCGCGATCGCCAGGTCGGCAACCTCCGCCCGCAGGTCCGTGAGCGCACGCTGCTTCTCCGCCTCGATCTCCGCCGTCGCTCGTTCGCGCAGCCGCTCGAGTTCGGTCCTGGTCGCAGCGATATCCGCCTCGCGGGTCTCCGTGGCGACCTTCTGGGCGCGCGCGAGGATGTCGTTCGCCTCGCGCCGCGCCGCGGTGAGGGTGGCCAGCCGATCCTGTTCGGCGCCCTCGCGGTCGTGGCGCGCCTGCTCGGCGTCCTTCAGCCCCTTCTCGATGCCTTCGCGTCGAGTGGCCAGCAGCCGCCCGACGGGGCCGAACGCGATGAGCTTGAGGATGAAGAAGAACAGCAGGAAGTTCGCCGACGAGACGACGATCCAGAACCAGTTGATGGCCAGGCCGCCCGACTCCTGCTCGGCGGCGAGCCGGACGCCTTCGACGGCCGTGGGCGCGAGGGCGGCGAGAAAGTCCACGTCCAGGATCCGACGACTACTTCAGGAGGATGATGAGCACGCCCAGCACGAACGCGAAGATGCCGAGCCCCTCGGCGAAGACCGCGCCGAGGATGAAGTTCTGGCGGATCACGTTCGCCGCGTCCGGGTTGCGCCCGATGGCCGTCGTCGTCAGGCCGGTGAGAATGCCGATTCCGATGCCCGGTCCGATGATGCCGAAGGCCGCCAGGCCGGCGCCGATGAGTTCCATGCCGTTTCCTACCTCCTGTTGTGAATGACCAGATGCTAGGCGGCTGCCGCCGCTGGATGTGCCTCGTTCGACGCGATCGTCGCGGGCGCATGTGATTCGTGCTCCTCGTCGCCGTGACCTTCGATCGCGAGCAACGTGAACATCATCGTGAGGATCGCGAAGACCAGCGCCTGCATGAAGCCGACGAAGACTTCCAGCCCGAGGAACGCGACCGGTGCTGCGACCACCAGCAGGCCCGTCATGACGCCGAGCACGAGCTCGCCGCCGTAGATGTTCGCGAAGAGCCGCAGCGAGAGGGTCAGCAGCTTGAAGAATTCGAGGAAGAACTCCAGGACGCCGACGAACAGGTCGATGAAGCCGTCAAACGGGCTGCGCTTGAAGCCTCGCAGGCTGAAGAACTTGCCGAGGTAGCCGCGGACGCCGAGCCGACGGATTCCCTCGACGTGGAACGTGGTGAAGCTCACGAGGGCCAGGCCAAGGGTCACGTTGATGTCGCTCGTCGGCGCGCGCAGGAATTCCACCTTGCCGACGAACGGGATCAGGCCGCTCCAGTTCGAGAAGATGATGAACAGGAAGAGCCCCAGGAAAAGCGGAACGTAGCGCCGGCCGGCCGGGCCGCCGAGCGACTCGGCAAAGCCGCCGAGCCCCTCGTACATGAACTCGAAGACGTTCTGGGCGCCCGTCGGGATCTGGCGCAGCCGGCGCGTCGCGAGCCAGACGCCGACGATCACCACCGCCATCACCAGCCAGGACGTGATGATCGTCGAGGTGATGGTGAAGCCCGCCGCCAGCTCCAGGACGACATGCGGTTCGAGCTGCTCGAGGTTCTGGAGGATGGCGTCCTTCGGCCACTGGTATGCCGCTCCACCCGCGGGGGCGGTCGGCGGAATCAGGATCGCAGCGAGCGTGTCGATCGCGACGACCGCGGCGACGGCGAGCAGCACCTTCCGGCGGGTGGTCAGCCCGCGGCGCGCCACGGCCGCCGTTTCGTCTGCATTCGCCATCAATTCGCTCCACACAGTTCGAGCGCGGCGTCCGCCGCGCTCTGAGAGGCGATCGGCGCTCCGCGCCGCAGGGTCTACTCGTCGAAACGGGCGAGAAAGCGGGTCACGAGAACCCAGATCGCCCGTGCCCCGACGCCCATCCCGGCGAACAGACCGCCGAGCGTGACGAGCGGGACGGTGTCGAGTCGCCTGTCGACCCAGTAGCCGATGCCCACGCCCGCCAGCGTCGCAACCAGAAGGACGATCCCGACCTCCGCGAAGAGAGCGAGGTACACCCCCGCCCGTCCGGGCTCGATCATGCGCGACCTGACAAGGCGCCCGGAGTATAGCAGCGAGCCCGCGGCGGCCGCCTGCGCAGGAGGGTCAACAGGAAAGCATCCCACCGTCTGTGCTGACGCGGCCGACACAGGACGAGCCCAGCCATCGTGCTCGTGTCGGCCCGCCGCTCTCCGGGGAGCCGTCCGTCCGCTTATCCCGCTCGCTGCTGCCGGGAGCAGCAACGGCGGGACTTGCCAAGCGACACGCCCTCCCGGGCCCGTTCGCGGAACGGTCCGATGGGCTCGTCTGAGCGTGAGCTCTGAGGTACGGGGCCTCGTATGGCGGTCCATCCCCCCGCTTTGCTGCCGGGAGCAGCAGCGGATGGGCGAAGGGGTCGTCGGAAGGCCGCCGGGGCCGCTCGCGAGCCACCCAGGCCGGGTGACTCGGCACAGAAGACGGGATGCTTCCGGGCAAGAGGCTTGGCGTGCGTGTCGTCGCCACCCACTACGGCGTCGGCGGGGGGGTTGGATCGGGCACCGGGGTCGGCGGGGGTGTGGGCTCGGGCGACGGCGCGAGGGTCGGCGCGGGCCACCGCGGCGGCGACGGGGCGGGAGCCGGCCCCGGGCGCGGCGCGCGCGACGGCCCGGG
>JBKJVO010000336.1:0-5451 GCA_046717305.1 Candidatus Limnocylindrales bacterium | reverse complement strand
GGCCTGCATGGACACCGCCGCCGCCGCGGCCGCCCGACGTCGGTCGAGCCGCCCCACCCGACCCGGGCGCGGACACTCTGAACGTTCCCCTGCTCACGCTCTCCCCGGTGAGGCGACGCGTTCTCCGCGCCCTTGTTGCGTGGCCACCCCTCGGCATCGCCGCGGCCGCGGTCATCGGCGAGGCGACCGGATGTGCCGCGTTCGAGGCGAGGTGCACCCCACCGGCGGATCTCTATCCGTGGTTCGCCCAGGCGGCGATCCTCCTCGCGCTCCTCGCGATGCCCGCCGTCGCCCGGGTGCTGGCCGGGGGCACGGTCGCGGTCGTGATCCTCGCGTTCCCCGTCGCAGCGGTCCTCTCGGCGGGCGGTGCCAATTACGACAGAAGGTACGGACCGGCCGCCCTCATCGCGGTCCTCGCCGTGGTCTGGGCGGTGGGCGTTGGTGCCGTGCTCCTGCGCCGCGCCGTGACCCGCTCGCTCCCGTGAGCCGTATGCTCGCCCGGTGAGCTCGATACACGGCCAGCGCCGGCGCGCAGCCCAGGACCTCTCCAGTGCGGCGCAGGAGTACCTGCTCGCCCTCCGCGTGATGACCGGCGACGGGCAGCGCGTGACCGCGGCGCAGGTCGGCCGGAAGCTCGGCGTCAGCACCCAGGCAGCGAGCGAGATGTTCCGGCGGCTCAGCGCCGATGGCCTCGTGACCCAGGCAGACGGTCGCGAGCTCGTCCTCACGACGGCCGGCCGCACCTCCGCGGACGGGATCTTCCGTCGCCACGCACTCTGCGAGTGGCTCCTCACGGAGATCGTGGGGCTCGGCTGGGCGGAGTCGGACGAGGAGGCAGAGCGGCTCCAGGCGGCGATTTCGCCGCGCGTCGAGGCGGTCCTGGACGAGCTCCTCGGGCACCCGGAGACCTGCCCGCACGGCAACCCGATCGATGTCGAGGCGACCCTCCGGCGACCCTCGGGCGTCCGGCTGTCCGAGGTGAACGCGGGCGAGAAGGCGACGATCTACCGAATCACCGAGGAGGCTGAGGAGGATGCCGGGCTGCTCTCCTACCTCGAGGCCCGAGGCCTCCGCCCCGGCGCCCCCATTACCGTCCTGGCCCGCTCGGAATCGCTCGATTCCATGACCCTGGACGGTCCGCACGGGCGAGCGACGCTTGGCCTGCGACCGGCGGGGCTCCTCCGGGTGTTGCCCGGGACCGCGGACCCGGCGCTCTTCCACCGGGTTCCGAGCCGCACCTGAACCATCCGGCCGGCGTCGTATTGGTTCCGCGCACGTAGAATCGCGAAGTGTCCGACATCCGTGTCCGTATCGCCCCGAGTCCCACCGGCCCGCTCCACATCGGTACCGCGCGCACGGCGTTGTTCAACGCTCTCTACGCGAGGCATCACGGGGGAACGTTCCTCCTCCGGCTCGAGGACACGGACGTCGCCCGGAGCACGATCGCGTTCGAGGCGGACATTCTGGACGGCCTGCACTGGCTGGGCATCACCTGGGATGAGGGCCCGGACAACGCCGGCGGCGGCGACCGCGGACCGTATGCGCCGTATCGCCAGATGCAGCGCCTCGAACGCTACACGGAGGTCGCGGCGGACCTGCTGTCCCGGGATCTCGCCTATCCCTGCTTCTGCACGCCCGAGGAGCTCGACGCCGATCGGAAGGCGCACGAGGCCGCGAAGCGGCCGCCGAAGTACGTCGGGCGGTGTGCGCTGCTGACCGCGGACGAGCGCGCCGCCCGGGTCGCCGAAGGTCGCCCAGCCGCCACGCGCTTCCGGGTCCCGACGGGCGTCATCGGCTTCGACGATGCCGTCCGCGGCCGCGTGGAGATCGACACCTCCAACCTCGGTGGGGACTTCGTCATTCTCCGAGGCGACGGCACGCCGCTCTACCACTTCACGGTGGTCGTTGACGATGCGGCCATGCGCATCAGCCACGTGATCCGCGGTGAGGACCACCTCTCGAACACGCCCAAGCACATCCTCCTGTTCCGGGCCCTCGGCCAGCCCGGGCCGGTCTTCGCCCACCTGCCGCTCATCCTCAACCCGGACCGGACCAAGATGAGCAAGCGGAAGAGCCAGACGGCAATCTCCGACTACATCGCCCAGGGCTTCATCCGCGAGGCGCTCGTCAACTACCTCGCGCTGCTCGGCTGGTCCACCGGGACAGAGGAGGAGATCCTCAGCTTCGACGAGATCGCCGCGCGCTTCGACCTGGACCACGTCCAGAAGGGCGGTGCGGTCTTCGATCGCGAACGGTTGGAGTGGATCAACGGCCAGTGGATCCGGCGCCTGGACGATGACGATCTCGTCACCCGGCTCCTGCCGTTCCTCGAGGCGGAGCACGCGGCCGCGCGGATCGATCGACTTCCCACGGCGGACGAGGTCCGGACGGTGCTGCCGATGATCCGCGAGCGCCTGCCAACGCTGGGCGCGGTCGGGGACCTCGTCGGGTTCCTGTGGATCGATTCGCTCGTCATGGATCCGGCAACCATCGTCCCGAAGCGCTGGGACGCCGCGACGACCGCGGCGGCGCTCGGGGCGGCTCGGGAGACCATCGCCGCCATCGGCGAGGTCAGCTTCGAATCCGAAGAGCTGGAGCCGCCGCTCCGTGCCCTGGCCGAGGCCCGCGGCTGGAAGGCCGGCGACCTGTTCATGGCCATCCGCGTCGCGGTCACCGGCCGGACGGCCACGCCGCCGCTCTTCGACACGCTCGTCGCCCTCGGGCGCGACCGCGCGCTCGCGCGGCTGGACGAGGCGATCGCTGCCCTCAGCTGAGCTGGCCGCACCCGAATTTCTCCCGAATGCTCACCGGGCGAGCCTTGGAAGCGAACCGCCCGCGGGAGGACGGGCCTTCGACGACCAAAGTGGGCGAAAATCGAGGCAAACGCTCTTGCTCAGTCGGTGAGCATTCGGCAATTTGTTATCGCACTGGGCACCCGGCAAGCTGCCTCAACCCGGCGTTAACACGTGCCAGTATCCTCGACAGTGATGGCCCGCACGATCCTCGTCGTCGAAGATGAGCCGACCCTCCGGGAGACCCTTGCGGAGGCGCTCGCGGCCGACGGCTTCCGGGTCGTCGAGGCGGGCGACGGGCGGGTGGCGCTCGAGCGCTTCCGCGCAGAGGACCCGGATCTCATTCTTCTCGACCTGATGCTCCCGGAGCTGTCCGGCATCGAAGTCTGCCGGATCATCCGGGCCGAGTCCGCGGTCCCGATCGTCATGCTCACCGCCCGCGACTCCGAGGTGGACAAGATCGTCGGCCTGGAGCTCGGTGCGGACGACTACGTCACGAAGCCGTTCAGCTTGCGCGAGCTCTCCGCGCGGATCCGGGCGATCTTCCGCCGCGCCGAGCAGTCCGCGGCGGCCGGCGGGCCGCCGATCGTGGACATCGGCGGCGTCCAGGTGGACTTTGCGGGGCATCGCGTGCTGCGTGACGGGCGCGAGGTTCCCCTCAAGCCGAAGGTCTTCGAGCTCCTCGCCTTTCTCGTCCGCCACCCTGGCCAGGTCATGAGCCGGGACCAGCTCCTGGAGCAGGTTTGGGGCTACGACTACGCCGGGGAAACGCGGACGGTGGACGTCCACGTGCACTGGCTCCGCGCTGTGATTGAGCCCGACCCGGCGAACCCGGTGGTGATCCAGACCATCCGCGGCGTCGGCTACGTCCTGCGGCGATCCACCTGACGGACGTTGACGCGCCGAATACGCGGCGTTGACGGCGGCGACCGATCCTCGCGGCATGCTCGGATCGACCCCTTCGGAACTCCTCCCGACTGGCGACTCCGGGACACCGGGTTCCGCCCCCGCTCCTGGGGCGCTCCACCCCGACGCCGTCCGCCACGAGCCGGCCGCCGTGCCCCCGCTCCTCCGGGATCGCGGGGCCGCGCTCGTGGAGGCGGACCATGTGCCGTCCGATGCTCCCGCCGCCGACGTCGCCACGGTCATCGACCAGCTCTCGCCGATCCGGTCCCACGCCTCGCTGGCTTCCTCATTTGCGCGCGAGGCGAATCCGGGCGACCCCGTGATCCGAACGGCGTACGGATGCGTCTGGGCCGACCTGGCGATGAGCGTGGCCCTCGGCACGACTCGACGCGCCCGGATCCGGGCGACGATGGCGGAGGCGCGCCGACCCCCCGTCAGAGGACCCGGCTGAGGAGCTCCCAGGCGAGCCACGCGACGAACCCGGAGGCCGGGAGCGTCAGGATCCACGCGACGATGATGTTGCCGGCGACACCCCATCGGACCGCCGAAAGCCGGTCGCTCGCGCCGACGCCCATGATCGCGGACGAGATGACGTGGGTCGTTGAGACCGGCATCCCGAAATGCGACGCGCCGAGGATGATCGTGGCCGCGGTCGTCTCGGCGGCAAATCCGTGGACGGGGTCCAGCTTGACGACGCGCTGGCCCATCGTCCGGATGATCCGCCAGCCGCCCGCCGCGGTCCCCAGCGAGATCGCAGAGGCCGCGAGGAGGATGACCCAGAGCGGGATCTTCGCGTCGTGGGGAAGGACACCGCCGGCAATGAGGGCAAGGGTCATGATCCCCATCGTCTTCTGGGCGTCGTTGGACCCGTGGCTGAAGGCCATGAACGCCGCGGACACCACCTGGAGCCGCCTGAACCGGTCGTTTAGTTTCCGCGGGTGCATCCGCCGGAAGACGTTCAGGAGCACGACCATGAGGGTGAACCCGATCAGGACGCCGAGCACCGGCGAACTGACGAGGGGGATCAGGACCTTGTCGCGGATCCCGTCGAGCTTCAGCGCACCCGTCCCGCTCGCGGCGATCACGGACCCGATGAGCCCGCCGATGAGGGCGTGGCTGGACGACGACGGAATGCCCGCCCGCCAGGTGATGAGGTTCCAGGTGATCGCGCCGACGAGCGCTGCCGCCACGATGATCTGGCCTGCGGCACCATCCGGCGTGGAGGCGATCCCGGACGAGATCGTCTTCGCGACCGCGGTCCCCGTCAGCGCGCCCAGGAAGTTCGCGGTCGCGGACATCAGGATCGCGTGATCGGGGCGGAGCGCCCGGGTGGAGACAGACGTCGCGATCGCGTTCGCGGTGTCGTGGAACCCGTTGATGTAGTCGAAGGCCACGGCCAGCGCGAGTACGGTCAAGAGGAGGAGGGTCACGCCGTCGGGCACGTGGAAAGGCTAGCAGGTCGGGCCCTTGGGTCGGGCACGCGTGCCGGGCCTGGAGGCCGCTCCCGGTGCGCCGGCGGGACCGGCGGCTATCCTTCCCGGCATGCGCCTGAGCCAGCTGTTCTTCACGAGCCTCCGAGAAGACCCCAGCGATGCGGAGATGCCGTCACATCGGCTGCTGGTCCGCGCCGGATACATGCGCCAGCTCGGTGCGGGGATCTACTCGCTCCTGCCCCTCGGGTTTCGAGTCACCCAGCGCGTCGAGCAGGTCATCCGCGAGGAGATGGACCGGATCGGCAGCCAGGAGATGGAGA
>JBKJVO010000335.1:0-4058 GCA_046717305.1 Candidatus Limnocylindrales bacterium | reverse complement strand
GTGCTCGACCTCGCGGCTGATGCCCAGGAGGTGGGTGTCGTTGCAGGCGAGGCGGAGGACGTACCGGTCTCGCGCGCCGGCTGCCGTGATGAGGAAGTTCCGGTTCGTGATCCCGCCGGACAGGGCGACGAACTCGAGATCGCGGCCGGCGAGATCCGGGACGCGCTGCATGGCCCGGGTGAGCTCGTCGCGCAGCTCGCCCCGGGGCAGCCCGTCCGAAGTCGGTGTCGTCATCGGGCCATCAGTCATCAGGGCACTCATCATGCCCGAATCGAAACGGCGCGACGGGATGGTCCCGCCGCGCCGTCCTTGTCGCCGAATGGTGTCGGGATGCCGACGCGCCGACCTCCCGACGGGAACGCGCAGAGCTACCCGATCGTGGACTCACCGGTCGCGGCGTCCGCCTCGACGTCGTGGGTACGGCCGCTCACGGACACGGCGTAGTAAATGCCTCCGACAACGATCAACGTTCCAACAATCGTTTCGAACAGCGGCCAAGCCGGCAGACCTGCGAGCGGCTGGCCGAACCACTGGAGGAACGAGTTGATCATCGGGTTCCAGAACCCTCGTCCTTCGCCGCCGAAGTCGCCGAACAGGTCCGGCGCGTTCCAGAGCGAGATATTCAGGATCATCACCCCGCCATAGATCAGGGCGACGATGTTCACGGGCATCCCCCAGCGGCCCAGGTTGAACCAGGCCGGCTTGTGCGGCCAGCCGCGTCGCCGAGCCTGAAGGACACCGAGGTTACACAGGAAGTAGCTGAGGTAGATCAGGCCCGTCGCGGCGATCGACAGGACGAACCCGCCGAACGGGCCGGTCACGAGGATTGGGATCGCGGCGAGCACCCCAACGCCAATCGCAGCGTTCGCCGGCGTCCTGAACGTGGGGTTGACCTTTCCCCAGACGGAGCCGAGCGGCAGATGCCGGTCGCGGCTCATCGAGAACATCATCCGGGTCGCGGCGCCCTGGATCGCGAGCGTGCAGACGAAGACCGAGGCAAGGATCACGAGGAGGTAGACCTCCCCGAGGGTGATCCCGGCCGCGAGTTCCTGGGTGAGGTTCGTGGTGATGATCGTCGCGATCGGGAACCCGCCTGCGAGTCCCTCGGCGATCGTGTCCGGGACGCTCGGGATCGCGAGGATGACGCCGAGGAGGAAGACGACGCCGACGGCGCCGGAGATCAGAATCGAGGCCAGGACGCCGCGCGGCGCCTGACGACTCGCATCCACCGTCTCCTCGCCGAACGTCCCCGCCGTATCGAAGCCATACACGATGAATATCGACATGAATAGCCCGAGCGCAAACGCCGCGAGCTGATTCCCGTTCGTTGCCTCCGCCGTCGCCGCGAAGTCGAACAGGACAGACACGGGCTGCTGGTTCGCGAAGAACAGCAGGATGAGCGCAAAGACGGCCATCCCGAGGATCTCGGTCGCTACGCCGATATTGTTCAACAGCGACAGGAGCCGCACGCCGAACGCGTTGATCAGCGTCGTGATGACGAGCGACCCGAGGGCGATGAACGTGTGCATGTTCACGATGCCGATCGGGGACGGCGAGTCGAGGAACTCCTGCCCGCCGCCGGTGAAGCCGGCGATGACATATCCGATGATGACGGCGACGGCACTGACGGTCAGCACCTGGGCCCAGAAGTAGAACCAGCCCGTGAACCAGCCGAGCGTCCGGTTGGACAGGCGCTTCGACCACTGGTAGATGGACCCGGCGACCGGGAAGTGGCTCGCGAGCTCCGCAAAGACGAGGGCCACGAGCAGTTGGCCACCGATGACGAACGGCCACGTCCAGAAGAACGCCGGCCCGCCCAGCCCGATGCCGACGCCGAAGTTCCCGAAGGACCCGGTCGACACGCTGATGAAGCTGAATGCGATTGCGAAGTTGGACAGGAACCCGAGGGTTCGCCGCAACTCCGGCTTGATGCCGAGCGAGCGCAGGTGCGCGTCGTCGCGCGCCGCCTGCTCGGCGTGAGTAGAACTTGGACCCGACACAATTCCCTCCTCAACCACCACGGGGACGCCCCGTGAGACAGACCTCTTCGGAGAAACGCGTGGGACGCGTGGGCTCGCGCGACAGACCCTCCCTCTCGCTGTCGGTACGTGCCGGCGAGCATAGGAGTGCCGAGAGCGAGAATCAAGACGGCGTTGTGGGAGTTGTGGGAGTCGACGCCACTAGGCTTCGACCCGACGGCCCGACGGCCCCCGCGTGTCATATCGACATCGGGGGACGGTTCGGCTGCGAACCTCGCCGCCGGAGGCCGCCGGCCGCCCGGATGCGGCCAGCTGACGCCTCGGACGGGCTCGATCCGTGCTCAGCCGCGCGGTGGGAGCGTGGTCGGAATAAGCGTTCGAGCGCGGCAATGTCGCCGAGTCGTCCGTGGGTGTCGATCTGACGCGTCCGCGCGCCGGGCGTGGCCCCGGGTCGGCGAGTAAGCGGGGCGCGACTCAGCGGGTCGCGGCGCCCTCCGCGGCGACCGCTTCCGCGATCGCGGCCGGCATGGGTCGGTGCAGTTCCGCCGGGCGCACGAAGCGATCTACGATCGCACGTGACCCCACGACGCCGAGTTCGCGGAAGAGGAACCCGATCTTTGCCGCCTGTGCCGCGAGGATCTCATCCTTCGAAGCGAGGTCCCAGAGCTCGCGCTTGAACGGCCCGAGCGCCTTCTTGCGGGTCGTATAGACGAACTGCTGGTCGGTCTGATCGGCCTTGCGCTCGTCGAGCGCGTTCTCGAAGCACCAACCCTCGATCTGGGCGTGCAGCTCGGCCGGGAACGCGGGGTGCTCATAGAGCGCGTTCTGGAATCCGGTCGCGAGATGAATCTCGGCGGTCTCGACGTCCCGGAACTTGTGGAACATCTCATCAGGGAGCGTGGACGCGCCGTGCTGGACGGTCCCCGCGAGCCCGTACTCCTCGCGCGCGACCGTGCCGAGCCGGTGATGAACGTCGAAGTCGACCGCCACCCGGGCCACGGAGCCGTCCGGCAGGACCACGCCGCCGTGTGAGGTCCCCGTCTGCACGCTCACCTTCGACACCCCGATCGCGCCGGGCGCGAGGCGCGAGAGTTCCCGCCGAAGACCGTCGAGATACGCGTGCAGCTCGCCCTCGGTCGAGTTCGACTTCCCGACTTCGCCGATCTCACCGCCGATGCTGACCGTGACCCCATCCACCTCGAGCGTCCGGATGAGCGCCGCCAGCTCGGCCGAGCGTTCGTAGTTCGCCCGCTGCTGCTCCTCGACCGTCGGAAACGAGAGGTCCACGAGCGTCGAGGAATCGATGTCGATGTTCCGGTACCCCGCGTCGATCGCAAGCCGGCACGCGCGACGAATCTCCTCGGTCATCGACTCCGGATCCGTCGCGTACTTCTTCGCGTTGAACTGGTAATGGTCCCCCTGGAGGAAGACCGGTCCCTGCCAGCCGGCCGCCACGGCGCCGGCGAGGCACGCGGTCGTGTAGTCGATTGGCCGCTGAAACGTATAGGTCTGCTCACTCCGTGCCAGCTCCAGGATCACGGCGCCGGCGTCCGCCGCCGCCGCGGTCTCGAAGATCGCCCGGGCCATGTCGAACGTCTGGGCGCGGATGTTGATCGCCGGCACCGTGAACCCGGACACCTCGCCTCGCGCTCGGGCGACGTACAGCTCCTGGATGCTCGCCGACCTCGCGCCGGTGGCCTGGGACGCCTCCCAGGCCAGCCACTGCGCGGCGCCTGCTGCTGCCTCGTCCGTCTTTAACGCCGCCGCCCAGGCGACGTCCCGGATCGCGTCGCCGCGGAGGCGCGCGAGGTCATCCACGACGACGCGGCCGCCCTCGATGTGGAGGGCGCCGCGCACCCGGGCGATCAGATCGGCGGCGGAGCTGGCGACGTAGTACATGGGGCGGGCTCCTGTCGGTCGGTGGCGACCTGAGATGTGGCCCGCCCATTATCGCCCGAGGGCCCAGCCCTCGCCGCCCGACGGCCGTGGGCTCGCGAATGGTCGAACTCATGGAGCCCGCGCATCGACGCCTGGCGACGCAGATCAGAAGCCCGGCTTGACCACCATAAGGAAGACGAT
>JBKJVO010000334.1:0-4718 GCA_046717305.1 Candidatus Limnocylindrales bacterium | reverse complement strand
GTAATGCATCGAGTTGTTCGTCACGTAGACGACGACGTCGCCGACCGCGACACGCTCGGCGAGGAGTGCGGCGACGCCCCGCACGGGATCCGTGCCGCGATAGACGACGCCGTCGAGATAGACGAGGAGGAGCATGGCTTCGGATGCTAGCCGGTAGCATGGGCGGATGCCGTCGGAGACTCGCTGGGCAGACGTTCCGGGTGGCCGCCTCCACGTCGTCGTGGACGGCGATGGGCCGCCGATCCTCCTCGTCCAGCCGCTCGGGGCCTGGGCGTGAGCCGTCGTCGGGGGAATGGGCGCTCGGCTCCGGCCAGTGGATCCGCCCCGTCGGGGACGTCGAGCGACCCGTTGGCCGGTGTCGAGCGCGTGTTCATCGACGGCTCCAACCTGCTGTACGCGCTCGCTCGGGGCGGCCGCGGGTCCGCGTCCGAGCCTGCCCCCGCGGGCGCCATCATCGGGCGGCTGCGGGCCGCGTTCCCGCCATCGGTCACCGTCGAACTCGTCTTCGACGGCCGCCCGTCCGGCGGCGTCACGGGACGGTTGGCAACCGGACTCCGCGTCAGCTACTCGGGGCGGGAGTCCGCGGACCGCCTCATCGATGAGGGCGTCGCCGCGCAGCTCGCGGTGGACGGGCCCGCCGGCACGTGGGGCATCCTCGTCGTGACGGACGACCGCGGCCTGCGCGAGGCCGTCGGGGCGAAGGGCGCCCGGACCGCGGGCACCGCATGGCTCGCCGGGCGGATCGGCCACTCGACCACGGAACCGCCTCGCGCCCGCCGCGGGGCGCCGGCGGCACCGCTGCCCAGGGCCGGCACCACGATCGGGCATCGGCGGCCGCCACGGCCGCGACCGGCAGGCGAGGATTGACCGCGCCGGTCGACGCACCACCCCTGGATCGCGGCTGCTAGGATTTCGGCGTGATTGACGCCCTCCAGCAGCTCTGGCATCGGATCCTCGAGATCACGGCGATCTTTGTCATCCCGGACTGGGGCGAGCTCATCGCGCTCATTCCAATCCTTCTGGTCATCGGCGTCATCGGGCCGATCCTGTCGCTCCTCGCGCTCGCCTGGGTCGTGTACGTCCTCCGCGCGCCGCGTGCCAAGGTCACGCTTGAAGTCGCGCCGGTCCGCGCGCGAGTCGTGGCCGGGCGGCCGGAGTACCCGGCCGGCGAGCCGTATTGCCCGGTGGACCAGCTCATCTACCCGTTCGGCGCCGTCACATGCGACAGCTGCCAGCGCGACCTCGTGGTCGGCTGCCCGAAGTGCTCGAGCGGACGACCCGCGCAGGTGACCACCTGCGGCAACTGCGGGCTGGTTCTCAGGATCGAGAATCGCGCCCGCGCCCTTCGCCCGGCCGGACCACCTCCCGGAGGCGCCGCCGCGGCCTGATCGACGGGCCCGGTGCCGGCCCTCTCGGTTGTCGTCGGCTCCGGCCGGCGCGATCGGCGGACCGGAACCCCGTCCGTGACCCTCGCGTCCCGGAGGACACATGGCATCGATTTCGCAGCTCCTCTTCTCGGTCGGCACCGTCATCCTCCTCGTCGGCTTCGCCGCGCAGGTCGGCCACGCCGTCCTCCTCGCGAACGGGCGCCGCATTGCTGCCGCTGCAGCCGCTTTGGCGCCCCGGCCGGCCGGCCCGCAGACCGCCTGGGCCGGGGTCGCGACCGGCTCCTTCGTGCGGGCCCGCGCCGCCGCCGAGTCCTCGGGCCCCGCATCGTTCGCCTCCGGGACCGCGCTTTCGGGAGCCGCCCAGTGGCTCACCGTCGCCGCGTTCGGGGCGCTCGCTGCGTCGGCGCTCCTGCGAGGCATCGTCGTCGGCCGCGGGCCGTGGGGGAACCTGTTCGAGTTCTCCGTCGCGTTCGCGGTCTCGATCGTGGGCGGGTATCTCGTCCTCGCGCGGCGCTACCCGATCCGATCGATCGCGGCCATTCCCGTCGGGGTCGCCGCCTTCATGACGCTCTACGCGTCGTCGCTGCCGTCGGAGATCGCGCCGCTGGTGCCTGCGCTCCAGAACGCGCCGCTGCTGACGATCCACGTCGGGATGGCCGTCCTCAGCTACGGGATCTTCGCGACATCGTTCGCCGCCGGGATCGGGTACCTGGTGCAGGGGAAAACGGACCGCTTCGCGTGGCTCCCGTCGCACAAGGTCCTCGACGAGGTGGCCTACCGGGCGGTGATCATCGGCTTTCCGATCTTCGCGACGATGATCATCCTGGGCTCGTGGTGGGCATCCATCGCCTGGTCGCGCTACTGGGGATGGGACCCGAAGGAGACCGCTGCCCTGGTCACGTGGCTCATCTACGCGATCTACATGCACGCCCGCAACCAGCGCTCGTGGGCCGGCCGCCCGGCCGCGCTCCTCCTCGTCGTCGGCTTCGTGATGGTCCTCGTGACCTACTCGGGCTCGCTCTGGTTCAGCGGTCTCCACGCCTACAGCGGCCTGTAGCGATCGCCGCGTTGCGCGGCTCCTTGGGCGTTGTCGTCACCAGTGGCGCCCTGAGCGGCCGCGAGCTCCTGAGCCCGCTGGGCCTGCTAGGCGACGACCCGTACGCTCCGTAGCGCCCGCTGCGCCCATCGCGCCATACGCTCCTCGCCGCCCCCTCGCCGCCCCCTCGCGGCCCCCTCGCCGCCCCCTCGAGTTCTCATTTCGACATCACCGGACGACTCGGTGCGGTTCGCTCCTTGCCCTGCCTCGCTCGGGCGTTCCCGCCGCACCGGCGACCGGGACATCGTGCTCGGCGGTGGCCGATCGCCGGGCCGACGGAGCGGGCGATCCGACCCGGACGCGCTTCCGGGCGCCCAACGGTTCCCGAGTCGTCCGCCCATGTCGATCTGACACGAACCAGAGGCCGCGTATGGATCCCGTCGGCGTGGCGATCCATGCCCGCATCGGCCGGGCCCGGCTCGGGAAGGCTGAGCGGAACGTCGCCTCGAAAGCCTGGATCCGCCGCCGGTTCGTCGACGTGCCCGAGACGATCACGCAGCGGCCGACGGAGCGAGGAACCCAGCCGTACGGCCCCGCGATCGAGACCACCAGACGCGCCTTGCGATCCAGCGTCCCGAGGAGCTCCCCGACGTCGACGATCTCTGTCTTGAGCTCGATCACGAGGATGGTCCGCGTCTCGGCGTGCCACGCAAGGAGGTCAACGACGCCGCGCTCGCCGTAGACGTTGAACGACACCTCGGGCCGGACGGTCCAGCGCGCCGCCTGAAAGATCCGGATCACTTGCTCGGCCAGCGCCGCGTGCCGTGCGCTGACGAGCCGCTCCAGATCGCCGCCGCGCCATCGGGGCACGAGGTCCACGCGAATTTCGAGGACACCGGCCACGGCGCGGAGCGTCCGGAGGCTGACCGCGTCGAGGTGCCCGCGCTCGATCCGGGAGACCGACGCGTCCGAGACGCCGGCCCGAACCGCGACATCGCGCTGCCGAAGCCCGAGTCGCAGCCGGACGGCACGAACCCTGGCACCCAAGACCACGTCCTGCATGGCGCCCAGTCTCGTGAGCAGCGCGTATCCCGCGCTTATCCAGCCTCCGTCAGCCCGGCGTTCGCGCCCATCCCCGGTGTGTCATTTCGACATCCCCGGACGACTCGGCACCGGAGCGTGGCCTTGCCAGCACGGTTCGTCACGCGGCAGCGCCGTCGAATTCGTCCGGAGTGGTCGGTGACTGGAATTCGAGCCGAAGCGTCCGCCCATGTCGAGGTGGTGCGAAGGTCGCGAGCCTGCCCGGCATCATGCCACTCTCGGTGCGCTGACCGAACGCACGTTCGATATCATGCACTCGTGCGGCGCCGCCAACGGACGACCGAGTCCGGTGCACAACTCACCTGCGCGCGGTGGACAACCCGCCCGGGCGCGGTGGATGAATCCGGCGGAAACGTGGATGCGGACCGCCGGATCGTGGATGCCCCGGAACCGCGGCAGCCACAACATGTAGCGGCAGACCCCCAACCGCAACCACAACATCTTGTGTTTTTGGGCTTGACGGCCGATTGCTCGAGGCGTATCGTGCGTCGGTCGCTCGATCGTCGCCGTCCAGCCTCATCCGGCCGCTCCGGGACCTGTTCAGGCAGGCTGCCAGGCTCCCCGAAGGTGCCCCATCCGGACCCGAGGCCCACGACGCGAACGGACGCAAGGGGCTCGAGTCGCAGCTACGGTCCGGCATCGCTCAGCGGTGACGGGCGGCAGGCGGTTCGGCACCAGGATGTCGTTCAGCAGCCGCCGGCACGGACCCGCCCCACGGTCCCGCCGGCCCACTGCGGAACCGGAACCGGGACCGGCTGCGGCCCCGGAAGAGAAGCGGATCCCGTCGCAGGCGCCTTGGATTGAGGGGTCGGCAGGCGGAGAAGGCGAACCGGACCGGCGATCACCGCCGGCGGGGATGGAGGAGAAGAACACGATGGCCCGAGCCGAGAGCGCGCCCGTTCCCGTGATGACCAGCGGGAGCCAGGCGGTCGGCACTGCCGGCCCCGCCGCGGCGGGGACCAACGGGAGCAGGAAGGGCGCGGCCGGGACCAAGGCCGGGAGCAAGGCCGCGGCCGCCGCCTCGCAGCCGCGCACCCTGTCCGGCGCGTGGGGCGCCTCCTTCGATGGCGCAAACGCCAAGGGCCTCGCCTGGCCGCGCCGGTTCACCACACCGGGCGTCCACCCGTATGACGAGATCGAGTGGGAGTACCGCACCGCGGGCATCTCCAACGAGAGCGGCAAGAGCGTCTTCG
>JBKJVO010000333.1:0-4297 GCA_046717305.1 Candidatus Limnocylindrales bacterium | reverse complement strand
GTTTGGGGGGTCCTCCGGACGGCGATACTGAGGCGGCGAGAGTCTAGCATCGGTCGCCGGGAGGACGCGGCCATCACCGGTGCGGTTCCCAACCGGTACGATCCAGGTAGCACCACCCGCCGGAGTGGCGAAACGGCAAACGCTGCAGTCTCAAACACTGCTGAGGGCAACCTCTTGTGGGTTCGACTCCCACCTCCGGCACCAACCAGGCGCGATCTGTGTGAGGTGCAAGGGCATTCGAACGCGATTGGGCCTTCGACGCCCGCGAACCCCCGATCTCGTAGAGTCTCCGCATGGATGGTCGTTCGCTGCAGGTACGGATCACACGCCCGGCATTCGATCGGTCGCACGGATGAGCGGCTTTCTCGATCGGCTGGTTCGGTCCCCGGGGGCCAACCCCGGTGATGACGCGCCCGCGCCCGATACCGTTGCGGGTGACACCGAGACCATCCGGCGGATCGTGGCGCGCCTGGAATCGCTTCCGCCGGAGCGGGCCCGATTTCTCGCTGGCTTCGCCTACATCCTTGCCCGTGCCGCACACGCGGACCTCGACATCAGCGACGCCGAGACCGCGGTCATGGAATCAGCGGTCGGCGAACTTGGCGACCTCGACGCCGCACAGGCCGTGCTCGTCGTCGAGATGGCGAAGCTCCAATCGCGCGCGAAGTTCGGAACGGAGGACTACCTCGTGACTCGCGAGGTAGCGGGGTTCGCGACGGACCAGGAGAAGATCGCGATCCTGCGCGCCTGCTTCGCGGTTGGCGCGGCCGACGATGAGATCACGAACGACGAGGCCCAGACGATCAACCAGATCGCGAAGGAGCTGGGCGTCGACCGACCGGCACTGAACGCCGTTCGCGAGGCCTACGTCGATCGATTCGCGGCGATTCGCGCGGCGCGGCGGCTCGCGCGACGGTAGCCGGGCTCAGTCCCGGCCACGAACCGGCCACGAACCGGCCCGACGCCTTCGGTCATTGGCCCGGCACGACCCTTCGCGTCCCCGATGACGCTGGGAGCAGCAAATCCGCGGCTTCGAGGTCAGGTCGCGGGTGCGCAACGGTCGGATGCGGAAGCCTTGTCGGCCTGCCCCGGGTCTGGTGACGCTGGGAGCAGCAGCGGAACGCACATGCGGCCTCGTCAGCGAGCCTGTCGCCTGCCCTACCGACGATTTGCTGTTGGGAGCATCACGGTGCGCCGGAGGCCCCCTGGCACGAGGCGACGCGACAGGGCTCAACGATTGACCGGGTCTCAGCCTCCGACGACCACGCGGCCGGCCTGGAGAACGAGTCGCGGAGCGGACAGCCGCGCGAGGTCGGTGAGCGGATCGCCCTCGACGCAGATGAGATCGGCGTTCTTACCGACTTCGATCGTGCCGGTCTCGGCCTGGATCCCGAGCAGCCTCGCCGCAGACGAGGTCGCAGCCCGGATGGCCGTCATCGCGGACGCCCCGTGATCATGGAGGAGGACGACCTCGCGCCAGACGTGATCGGCGGTGACGCCGACCTCACCCGTGTCCGTGCCGGTCGCAATTGGGATGCCGAGGCGGATGGCGGCTTCGGTGGACGCACGGTGTCGCAGCTCGATGAGGTGCTGGCGCTCACGCTGGACGGCCGTGAGTCCAGGGAGCGTCCGGTTCACATCCGTGACGCCCAGGGTCGGGACGAGGGTCGCCCCGGACGCGGTCAGGATCTCGATTGCTGCTTCGTCCGCCAGCCACGCGTGCTCCACGCTGTCAACGCCGGCTCGTGCGCAGCGGATGACCGATTCGGAGTCCTGCGCATGCGCCATCACGCGCCGCCCGCGAGCGTGGGCGACATCCACGATCGCGCGCAGCTCGTCCTCGGTGAGCTCGGGCCGGCCCAGGACCATTCGACCCGGCGCGTGGCCGGTCGAGGTGAGCATCGCGGCTTCGGACGCCACGATCTTGACGACATCGGCGCCGCGGTCGATCACGGCGTTGGTCGCCAGCGCGAGCGCTGACGGACCGACGGCCTCCACGCCGAAGGCGGTCCCGTGCCCGTCCACGGCCCCGATGGCGAGACCCGCTGCGACGAGTCGCGGCCCGGGTACCGTTCCAGCGGCGATCCGGTCACGAAGCGTGAGCTCGAGCCCCCGGATGGAACCGGCGCCACGTGCCGTGGTGGTCCCTGATCTGAGCGCGAGCCCCGCGTGCCGCTCCGCCGCCGCCAGGATCTCGTCGTCGGTCCGGGCGGCGATCGCCTGGAGGCTCCCCTCCGTGGGATCGAACGTGTAGTGAGCGTGGGCATCGATGAGCCCTGGGAGCGCCGTCCAGCCTCGGCCGTCGACGACGCGCGTGTCCGATCTGGTGGCCGCTGATTCGGCACCGTCCACCGCGGCAGCGTCGCTGATCTCCGTGATCCGCCCGTTTTCCATGACGAGATCCACCGGCCCCCGGGCCTCATCCGCAACTCCATCGATGAGCAGGACGCCGGCGAGGATGGTCCGCATCGGCGGGATCAGGCGAGCGAGACCTGGGCGACGCCCTCGCCAAGGCGTCGCTGGACCTCGGCCAGCAGGTCCGCGTCGTAGGCGACCATCTGCTTGAGCTCCATCGGCAGGGCGGTCCCCCCGGGCGCCGGCACGTGCACGATCACGCGGGTGTCGCCGGGTCGCTCGCGGATGAGCTGGCGGAATGTTTCCATCGCGCGAACGAGCTCGTCGGCAGGTGCCCCGCCGAAGCGGACGTGGACTACACGGTCCGTCCCGGGCATCTCCAGCGGGGCCGTTGTGGCGGTGGCCGCGGCGACCACACGCGACCGCGCCTCGTCGGGGAGGGCCGGCTCGTCGTCCCGGACCGGCTCGGGTTCGCCGGCCGCGGAGGGCGCGGCTGGATAGGTGGGCACCGGTTCGCCCGGGGCGATCGGCGGCAGGGTGGCAACCGGCGTCGCATCGGCGCGAAGCGGCGAAACGTACGGCACGTCGGCTCGTCGAGACGGCAGACCCTGACGCGTGCGCGGACCAACGATCCTCGGTGCATCCGTGGCCGCGGGGGTCGCCGCATCGGGCGCCGGCGACGGCGTCGCAGGCGCGACGCCGGTCCCGTTGCCATCGGCGCTCCGGTACCCGTTCCCGTTCCGGTACCCGTTTCCGGTGCCGCTCGCCGCGGGGGGCGCGCCGGGCGCACGTCGTCGGGCCCCTCCTCGATCCCCGGCCGCAACCTCGCGCGCGAACGACTCGGCACCGTTCGCCACGGCGTCGTCCCACGGGATCACGAGGTCGGCGAGGAGCGAGGCGTCCACGCCTCGATGATCCACCCGGCCGGCGACGAGGAGGATCGACCCTTCCTGCCAGGTCGGCGCGGTCTGCTCGTAGAGCTTCGGAAAGACGACGACCTCGATCGAGCCCTGGAGGTCCTCGAGCGTGACGACGGCCATCGTCGCCCGGGCCCGCGTGACCACGGTCCTCGACCCGACGACGATCCCGCCGATGACGAGCCGCTGACCGTCGAGCGTCTCGTCCTTGAGATCCCCCGAGTATGCCGTCACGAAGTCGCCGACCCGGTCGGCGACCTCGCCCATCGGGTGCTCGGACAGGTACAGCCCCAGGAGCTCCTTCTCCCAGCGGAGCCGCTCTCGGACGGGGGCCTCGAGCGTGGTCGGCAGCGGCCGTTCGAGGATCGCCGCGTCCTCTGCCCCCATGTCGAACAGCGAGACCTGCCCGGTGATCCGATCACGCTGCGTCGCCTGGCCGGAGGCGGTCGCGTCCTCGAGGCCCATCAGGACCTGCGCCGGGTGGCCGAAGGCGTTCAGCGCGCCGACCCTGGCGAGGGACTCGAGGACCTTTCGATTCGTGAGCCGGAGGTCGATCCGGGTGCAGAAGTCGGTCAGCGAGCGGAACGGGCCCTCGGCCTCGCGCGCCGCGATGATCGACTCGATCGAGCCCTGGCCCACGTTCTTGACGGCGAGCAGTCCGAACCGGATGGCGTCGCCCTCGACCGTGAACTCGAGCTGGCTCCGGTGGACGTCCGGAGGGCGCACCTCGATGCCCAGGCGCCGGCACTCCGCGACGGCGGCCGCGACCTTCTCCTCCGAGCTCCGGAAGGCCGACAGGACGCTCGTCATGTACTCGACCGTGTAGTTCGCCTTGAGGTACGCAGTCTGGTACGCGATGAGGCCGTAGCAGGTGGCGTGGGCTTTGTTGAACCCGTATCGCTCGAACGGCTCGAACGCCTTGAAGACCGCGTCGATCGTCTGGGGCGGGACGCCGCGCTCGGCGGCCTGCGCGACGAACTTCTCCTTCTGGGCGCGGAGGACGGACGACTTCTTCTTGCGGATCG
>JBKJVO010000332.1:0-2922 GCA_046717305.1 Candidatus Limnocylindrales bacterium | reverse complement strand
GCTCAGTGGCGTTTACTAGGGGGCTGGCCGCCAGTGTGGGGGGGCTCCAAACCGGGCCGGCGGCGGCGGGACCGCCGCTCCGCGGCGCCGGGCCGGCCGCGTGAACCGGCCCCGCAACGCGGCGAGGTACCACCGGAGGTAGTGCGGGAGCCACTCGCGAAGCCGGAAGCGGCTTTGCCCGGCCGTCCGGTCACGCCAGGTGGTGGGGACCTCGGCAACGCGGCGACCGGCGAGGGTCGCCTTGACCGTCAGCTCGAGCGCGAGTTCGAATCCGGCGTCGCTCTCGATCGTCACCGTCTCGAGGAAGTCGCGCCGGTAGACCTTGAAGTTGTTCGTCGGGTCGTGCGTCCCGACACCGCCGAACCAGTGGAGGGTCAGGCCGGCGATCCGGCTCAGGAGGCGCTTCAGGAACGGCCCGCCGACCTGGCGTCCGCCCCGCATGTAGCGCGAGGCCGACACGACGGCGGCCCCGTCCCGGGCGAGCGCGACCATCGGGTCTACGACCTCGGGCTCGTCGGACCCGTCCGCCATCGAGATCAGGACGAGCGACCCGGATGACGCCGCGATCCCCGCGCGCATCGCGGTGAGGACGCCTCGCCCCAGGTCGTTCCGGTGGCCGCGCAGGCCGGGCAGCTCGCGCGCCAGCCGCTCCACGACGGGTCGGGTCGTGTCGCCGTCGAAGTCCCAGACGACGATGATCTCCTTCGGCGTCCGGACGCCGGCATGGAGCGCGCGGAGGACGGGCTCCACCCGCTCCCCCTCGTTGTAGACGGGGATGATGATCGAGAGCTCGGGCGCCGGGGCCGTCGCGGCGTCGTGAGCCACGGTGCCGAGAACGACAGCGCCGGCACCATCCGTCACAGGCGTCCCGCCTCCACCTCGGCGCGGATCCATGGAACGACCTCGTCGAGCATCGTTTCGAGGGAGGTCGTCGCCTGGAACCCGAGGATCTGGCGTGCCTTCCGGACATCGGGCACCCGGCGCTGGACGTCGTGCTCGAAGGGCGGGTCGGAGATGGTCTGGAACGGACGGTCCGGCCCGTGGACGGCCCGCCAGACGAGCTCCGCGAGCTCGAGGACCGTGGTGGAGGCAGCGGTCGAGAGGTTGAAATCGTCGTTGACCGCGGCCGGCGAGTCCATGACGAGCCGGATCCCCCGGGCCAGGTCGCCGCCGTACGTGTAGTGCCGGACCTGCGACCCGTCGCCCAGGATGTGGAGCGGATCCTGCCCCTTGAGCACCTTGAGGACGAGGTCCGGGACGACGTGGCTGAGCGCGAGCTTCACGTTGCCGGACATGACGTCGTGGTCCAGGCGCGCCCGCCGTTCCCCGATCCCGACGCAGTTGAACGGCCGGACGATCGAGTACGGGAGCCCGTACTGCTCGTGGGCGCCCTTCGCAAAGTACTCGGACGCGAGCTTCTGAAACCCGTACGTGGAAACCGGCGGGGGCGAGCTCAGCTGGGCGCCCTCCGGGGTCGGGAAGACGGATGCCGACTCGTAGACCATCGACGAGCTCACGACGACGATCCGCTCCAGGGTCCCCGCCCGGAAGGCGTCGATCGCGGCATCGAACGTGGACGCGAGGATCCGCTCGTTCTCGGCCAGCAGGTCGTAGGCAAACCGATGGAAGTAGCTGATTCCGCCGATCATCGCCGCGGCCGCGACGACCTGGTCGCAACCTCGAATGAGGTCGCGCATCAGCGCCGCGTCCTTCGCGTCGCCCTGGACGAACCGGTAGCCCGGCTGGTCGTCGAAGGACCGCACCACCGGCCCGTACTTCGAGAAGTCGTCCACCCCCACGACCTCGTGGCCGGCGGCCAGCAGCTCCGGGATCAGGTAGCCGTTGATGAACCCCGCGGCCCCGGTGACGAGGACCTTCACAGGCGGATCCCGCCGCCCATCACGCCCCACACGTCCACGACGTCGCGCCCCCTCACCTCGAGGGCGCGGTAGGCGGCGTGCGGCGCTCCGAGGACCAGGATCTCGCTCCGGGCGAGGACGTCGTCCAGCGGCACGAGCCGGTCGTCGTGGACGTACGGGTCCGTGGCGAGGACCTCCGCCCCGGCCCAGATCAGGAGCTTGCGGAGCTTGTAGGAGAGCGACGCCCGAGGGTCGTCCGATTCGGCCTTGAAAGCCATCCCGAGGATCCCGATCCGCCGGCCGGTCAGGTCCCCGTAGCGGCCGCGGATCCGGTCGACGACGAACGCCGGCAGCCCCTCGTTCACCTGCATTGCCGCCTGCCCGAGCGGGAAGTGGTCCGTGGTGAATGCGGCCAGCTGCATCGTGTCCTTGAACAGGCAGGGCCCGGCGGCGAAGCCCGGCCCCGGCAGGTCCGCGGCCCTCGGGTAATCCTCGCGGACGGCCCGGAGAACGTTCGTGTAGTCCACGCCGGCCTGCTGGGCGATCATCAGGAACTGGTTGCCGATCGCGAACTTCATATACCGCCAGGTGTTCGTGAACAGCTTCGCCAGCTCGGCTTCGCGGGTCGTCGTCCGGATGAACCGGCTGGCGAACCTGGCGAACAGCGCCTGCGCGCGATCACCGGCCGCCTCATCGTCCGCACCGATGATCTGGGGCAGGGAGCGAAGCTCCTCGAGCGCATGACCCTCCGCGATCCGCTCCGGGCAGAACGCGACCTGGACCTCGCAGCCGCGGTCGCGGAACCGCTCCTTCACATACGCGGTGGTCCCCGGGTAGACCGTGCTGCGCAGGACGATCAGGGCGCCGGGACGAAGGTGTGGCGCGATGTCGTCCACGCTCCGCTCGAACACGGTCATGGACGGCCCCAGGAATTCGTCCACGGGCGTCCCGATCACGACGACCACCACGTCCGTCCGGGCGACCATGGACGGGTCCGTGCCGAAGTGAAGCCGGCCCGTCGGGAGGAGTCGTGCGAGGAGCTCGTCCGCGCCGGTCTCCATGA
>JBKJVO010000331.1:0-10114 GCA_046717305.1 Candidatus Limnocylindrales bacterium | reverse complement strand
TTCGTCGAGGTAGCCAGGCGCACCACGCCCGGCCTCCTCGTCGAGCCACGCAGAGACGGTCCGGTCGAAGCCATCATTGATCGTCATGCCAGACGGCCCTCCGGGAGACCCGATCGAGGTCGGGCATCCGCATCAAGCGCCGCTCGCATGGACTGGAGCGCTCGGTGAAGGCGCGATTTCGCCGTCCCGAGCGGGATCCCGAGCGCGATGGCGACCTCCGGCATCGGCAGGTCGAGATAATGGTGAAGGACGATGAGGGCGCGAGCTTCCGGTTCGAGACGGCGGAAGCCGCGCTCGAGCTGGTCGCGGTCGACCATCGAGGACGAGGTGTCGTCGATGGCGGGGAGATGGGTCGGGGTCAGCTCCACATCGAAGCGATGGCGCATGAGCCGGCGCGCCTCATCGATACACGCGCGGACGAGCAGGCGGTGGAGCCAGGCGTCGAAGCGATCCGGGCTGCGCAGCGTGGGCAGGTCTCGCCAGGCTCGGACGAGCGTCTCCTGGACGGCGTCCTGGGCCCGATAGGGATCGCGCAGGATGAGCCGGGCGGCGGCATCCAGCCGGGAGATCGCGGCGCCTGCCAGCACGGCGAAGGCGTCATGATCGCCCCGTCGCGCCCGCTCCACGAGATCCTGCTGCATCACGCCCCTCGGCGGTGGCGCGGCCGACCTGGTCGCGCTCAATGAGTATGGCGAGGCGAGGGCCCGATTCGTTCCGAATGGGTCGTCACCGTCGGCGCCGTCCGGCTGCGCCGTACACTCGCTCGCGATGAAGGTCGGCGTGACGCTTCCCCTCGCCCGTGGCGACACCGCCGACGGCCACGTCCCAACGTTCGAGGAGACCGGGGCGTTCGGGCGTCGCGCGGAGGCCGCCGGCCTCGATTCCATCTGGGTCTTCGATCACCTGCTCTTCCGCTTCCCCGACACGCCGGAGGAGGGCGTTCGGGAGGCCTGGACGACGCTTGCCGCGCTGGCGGCGATCGTCCCGCGCGTCGAGCTCGGCTCGCTCGTGATGTGCGCCTCGTTCCGGAACCCGGCGCTCATGGCCAAGATGGCGGCGACACTGGACGACCTCTCGGGCGGGCGCGTGATCCTGGGTCTCGGATCCGGCTGGCACGATCCGGAGTACGCCGCGTTCGGCTTTCCCGCGGACCACAAGGTAGGCCGTTTCGCCGAGGATCTGGAGATCACGGCCCGGCTCCTGCGTGGCGAGCGCGTGACCTTCGAGGGGCAGTGGCGGAGCGTCCTCGATGCCGCCCTCCTCCCGCCGCCGGCTCGGCGCGTCCCGATCCTCGTCGCCTCGAAGGGCGAGCGCATGCTCAAGCTGACCGCGACGTGGGCGGACGCCTGGAATACCGCCTGGTTCGGGCGTGTGGACGATCGGCTGCGCACACGGTTGGCGGGACTCGATGCCGCGTGCGTGGCAGCCGGGCGCGATCCAACCTCGATCCGCCGCACCATCGGCATCCGGCTGCACGACCCGGGCGGCGGCGCGGATGATGCGTTGGGGCTGGACGCCGATGCCGACGGCCTCGCGGATTTCTTCGATGAGCTCGCCTCGCTCCACGTGGACGACGCCCTGGTCTGGTCCATCTCGAAGTCGGCCGCCGCCGTCGATCGGATCGGACAGGCCAGGCGGCTGCATCTCGGGCGCGCCGGCTGATCTCGGCGGGGCTGGTGCGGGCCCGTGACGGCGGGCTCGGCTACGATGCGTCGGTGAAGATCCAGGAGGCGGACGCCAAGGGACTCCTGCTCGCCCAGGGCCTCCCGGTTCCGGGCTGGGCGGTTGCCCGAACCGCGGCCGAAGCCCGAGCCGCCGCCGAATCCATCCTCGCCGGTGGACCAGACCGCGTCGTCATCAAGGCCCAGGTGCTCGTGGGCGGCCGGGGCAAGGCGGGCGGCGTGAAGCTCGCCGGCTCGGCGGACGAAGCCGAGGCCGTCGCGAGCGCCATCCTCGGCATGTCGATCAAGGGGATCACGGTCCGCAAGGTGCTCGTCGCGGCGGCCGCGGACATCGTCAAGGAGTACTACCTGTCCGCGGTCCTCGACCGGGCGGCGCGTCGGATCCTCCTGATGGGCTCCGCGGAGGGCGGCGTCGAGATCGAACAGGTCGCCGCGGAGCGGCCGGACGCCATCGTGACCATCCACGCCCACCCCCACCTCGGGTTGCAGGGCTGGCAGGCGCGCGAGCTGGCCTTCCGGATGGGGCTGGGCGGCCACCTCAAGGCAGCCGTCGGGATCGCGAACGGCCTCGTTCGGACGATGCTCGCGTACGACGCGGACCTCGTCGAGATCAACCCGCTGGCGATCGTCCGCGAGGCCGGCGCCGACGGCGTCGCCGTGGAGCGGCTCGTCTGCCTCGACGCGAAGGTGACACTGGACGACTCCGGGCTCTTCCGCCACCCCGAGCTCGAGGCCCTGCGGGACCCCGACGAAGAGGATCCGGCGGACGTCGAGGCGCGCGACGCCGGGATCAACTTCATCCGCCTCAACGGGACGATCGGCTGCATGGTCAACGGCGCCGGGCTCGCGATGACGACGATGGACCTCGTCAAGCGGGCGGGCGGCGAGCCCGCCAACTTCCTCGACATCGGCGGCGGGGCCAAGGCGGACAAGGTCGCCGCGGCCATGCGCCTGATCCTTGCCGACCCGAAGGTGAACGCGATCCTCGTGAACATCTTCGGCGGCATCACCCGTGGCGACGAGGTTGCCCGCGGGCTCATCGAGGCGCGCGCGCAGCAGGTCCGGGACGTCCCGATGGTCGTCCGGATCGTCGGCACGAACGCGGCCGAGGCCGCCGAACTCCTCCAGGCCGCCCGGTTCGTGACGGCGGCATCGCTGGACGAGGCCGCCGCGAAGGCCGTGGCCGCGTCCCGGGGAGCCGGGGCGTGAGCATCCTGATCGGCCACGAGACGCGCCTCGTCGTCCAGGGGATCACGGGCCGCGAAGGCGAGTTCCACGCGCGCGCGATGCAGGCATACGGCACGACCATCGTCGCCGGCATGACCCCCGGAAAGGGCGGCCAGCTGGCCCTCGACGGCAGCGTTCCGGTCTTCAACACCGTCGCCGAGGCGGTCCGCGAGACCGGCGCGAACACCTCGTGCGTCTTCGTCCCGTCGCCGAGCGCGCCGGACGCCATCCTTGAGGCGGTCGGGGCGGGCATCCGGACGATCTTCTGCATCACCGAGGGGATCCCCGCGCTTGACATGGTCCCTGTGGTCGAGGCCGTTCGCCAGGCGGGCGCCCGTCTCATCGGCCCCAACTGCCCAGGCGCCACCTCCCCGGGCAGCGCCAAGGTCGGGATCATTCCGGGCTCAGTGCACCGCGAAGGCAACGTCGGGGTCGTGTCACGCTCCGGCACCCTCACCTACGAGGCGGTCCAGACGTTGACCGACGCGGGAATCGGGCAATCCACGTGCGTCGGCATCGGCGGCGATCCGATCATCGGGACGACGTTCCTCGACGTCCTCCGGCTGTTCGCAGAGGACCCGGAGACGCGGGCGCTCGTGCTGATCGGCGAGATCGGCGGCGCCGCGGAGGAGGAAGCGGCGGCGTGGGCCGCGGAGCACCTCTCGGACACCCCGAAGGCGGCGTTCATCGCCGGGCGGACGGCGCCGGAGGGCAGGCGAATGGGGCATGCCGGCGCGATCATCTCCGGTGGCTCCGGAACAGCTGCATCGAAGGTCGCCGCGCTCGAGGCCGCGGGCTTCCGCGTCGCCGGCTCGCCGACCGAGATCCCCGCCCTCCTCCGGGCGGCCGGCTACCACGGGTAACCCTGAAGATGCGCGTGAGGCGACCGTGCCGATACCGGCCGGCATGACGGGTACCTGATGGGCTTCCTGATGGATCTCGTCGCGGGCGACAGCCGCGAGATCCTGCTCGCGATCACCATGGACGACTGGGCGGGCCTGGACGACGCGGGGCGGTTCGACGCCCACATCGCGCTTGGCGGGGCGATGGACCCGACCTGGCTCGACCGGTACAGCGAGGCGATCCGCCACGTGACCGCCAGCGACGAGCCGATCGACTTCATCGATGCCCGACGCGACATGGACGGACCGGGAGACATCGGCGAGCGCACGGTGGAGCGCGTCGATCCGGCCTGGATCAGCGCCATCGCCCGCGTCGCGGATCGCGACATCGATGCCATCGCGGGACGCTGGATCGAGCTCGTCGAAGAGGAGGTCGGTGCCCTTCCGCGAGAGGAGAAGCCGTGGATCCGGCAGGTCGCCGGACAGATCGTGGAGTTTGCCCGAAGAGCCGACCTGTCACCCGCGGTGATCCTCGCCTGGTCGCTGTAGTCGCCCCGCCGCCCAGCATCGGCTGAGCGCCGCGGCCGACGGGTCCACTCCCGACGGGTCAGCTCGCGGGCGGTCGCATCCCGAGGGCGTGCCACGACGGGCCGCCGGGCGCCTCGATGAGCTCGATGAGGACCCCGCCGCAGGAGCGCGGGTGGAGGAACGCGACCGGGCCTTCCGCGCCACGGCGCGGCGCACTGTCGATCAGCTCGATGCCCTCGATCGCGAGGCGCATCAGCTCCTCCGACAGGTTGTTCACCTCGAGGCACACGTGGTGGAAGCCCTCGCCCTTCGAGGCAAGGAAGCGGGCGACCCCGGTGCTGTCGTCGGTTGGCTCCACGAGCTCCACCTTCGACTCGCCCACACCGAGGAACGCGATCCGGACCCGGTCCGACGGGATGTCCACGATCGTCTCAAGCGGCAACCCCAGGAGGTCGCGCCAGAGGACGGTGCTCGCCTCGATCGAGCGGACGACGATGGCGACGTGATGGATGCGGCCCGGTGGGAGGATCGACATGCGGCGCCTCAGTTCAGAAGGTCCAACGGACATCAGACGGTGATCAGCTCGCGATGGACACCCCATGCGGAGCGCAACCGGTCGGCGATCTCGCCGACCGTGGCGTAGGCCTTGACGGCCTCGATGAGTGGTGGGAGGAGGTTGTCCGGGCCGCGCGCCGTGTCGTCCAGGCGTCGCATGGCGGCCTCCCAGGCCGCCGCATCGCGCTCGGCACGGACTCGTCGGACGCCGGCAACCTGGCGGCGTTCCCCCTCCGGGTCGATCTTCTGGGTCGGCGGGGTCGCGGACGCCTCGTCGCGAAACCGGTTGACCCCCACCACGACCTGGTCACCGGCGTCGATCGCGCATTGGGTCCGATAGGCGGACTCCTGGATCTGGCGCTGCTGGAACCCGGCTTCGAGGGCCGCGAGCGTGCCGCCCATGGCGTCGATCTCGTCGAGGTACGCCGTCGCGGCGGCCTCGAGCTCGTCCGTCAGCGTCTCCACGAAGTAGGAGCCGGCGAGGGGATCCGGGGTCTCGGTCACGCCGGCCTCGTAGGCCAGGATCTGCTGTGTCCGGAGGGCGAGGCGCACCGATTCCTCGGTCGGCAGGGCGAGCGCTTCGTCTCTCGAGTTCGTGTGGAGGCTCTGGGCACCCCCGAGCACGGCGGCCAGCGCCTGGAGGGTCGTCCGGACGACGTTGTTGTCCACGGACTGGGCGGTCAGCGAGCTGCCGGCGGTCTGAACGTGGAAACGGCAGGCCATCGAGCGCGGGTTCCGCGACCCGAATCGCTCCTTCACGATGTGGGCCCACATCCGGCGGGCAGCCCGGAACTTCGCGACCTCCTCGAACAGCTCGGACCAGGCGGCGAAGAAGAACGACAGGCGGGGCGCGAAGTCGTCGATGGCGAGGCCGCGCGCGAGGGCACCCTCGACGTAGGCGATCCCGTCGGCGAGCGTGAACGCGAGCTCCTGGGCGGCCGATGCCCCCGCCTCGCGCATGTGGTAGCCGCTGATCGAGATCGTGTTCCACTTCGGCAGCTCGCGGGCGCCGAACTCGAAGATGTCGGTCACGAGCCGCATCGACGGCCGGGGCGAGTAGATCCACGTCCCCCGGGCGATGTACTCCTTGAGGATGTCGTTCTGGACGGTTCCGGACAGCCGGTCGCGCGTGACGCCCTGGCGCTCGGCCGCGGCCACGTAGAGGGCGACGAGCGTCGCCGCCGTCGCGTTGATCGTCATCGAGGTCGAGACCTCGCCGAGCGGGATGCGGTCGAAGAGGGTCTCCATGTCGGCGAGGCTGGCAATCGGCACGCCGACCCGGCCGACCTCTCCCTCCGCCTCGGGGGCATCCGAGTCGTAGCCCATCTGGGTCGGAAGATCGAAGGCCACCGACAGCCCCGTCTGGCCTTGCTCCAGGAGGTAGCGGAAGCGCCGATTTGTCTCCTCCGCCGTGGCGAAACCGGCGTACTGGCGCATCGTCCAGAGGCGGCTCCGGTACATCGTCGGCTGGACGCCCCGGGTGAACGGGTACTCACCCGGTCGGCCTAGGTCGCGGTCCTCGTCCAGGCCGGCGACGTCGGCCGCGGTATAGAGGTCGCGGACCTCGATGCCGGACGAGGTCTCGAAGCGCTCGCGGCGCTCCGGGGCGCCCTGAACGGCGCGGGCACGCTCCTCCGCCCGCCAGCGGTCCCGGCCCGGATCCTTGCCTTCGGCCACTCGTTCTCCCGTGCTGATCAGGCGATGACGAGGAGGAGGTCGCCCATCTCGATCGTCTTGCCCGGACCCACGGCGACTCGCTCGATCGTCCCGTCCCGCGGCGTCCGGAGCTCGTTGTGCATCTTCATTGCCTCGATGACGAGCAACTGCTGCCCGGCGGCAACCGTGTCGCCCGCTGTGACGGAGACCGAGATCACCACCCCCGGGATGATGGCACGGACCTCGGTCGGCCCGCTGCGTGCCATGTCTGCGCGCCCCCGCGTCGCGCGCTCGCGCAGCACGGCCCTGGCGGCGGGCTCGACGTCGACCAGGACTCGCCAGCCGCCGATGACCACCTCGCGCCGAACGACGCCTCGGGGGACCTGGGCCGCAGCCATCGGTGGCAGTAGGAGGATCCGTTCGCGGTCGCCTCCGGGCCGACCTTCGACCAGGATCAGGTGCTCGTCGTCAAGCGTCTCGAGCTCGCCGGCGGGGATGCGCCCAGGCTCCACGACAAGAGGCGGGAGGTCGTCCGCGACTCCACCGGGAACGACCATCACGCGGACGGCATGGGGATCCTGCGGCGTGTCGTCATCGTCGGAGGGGGTCACATCCGGACCGGGTCGCGCACTCACCGGGGCCACCGATCAACGGCGTCGGCCAGGCCGGCGCGCTGCCACCGGCCGTCGTTGGTCGCCGCGGACGCAGCCGCCGGGGCATCGATAGGCGCGGCGCCGGCCCCTGCCGATCTCGGCGCGTCCATCGCGGCCAGCCCGGCCGCCAGCTGCGCGACCTCAGCCGCCTTCCGGTATGAAGCCGGGCCCTCCCAATGCTCGTCCACCCAGCCCGTGGAGAGGTCCGCCGCCCGGAACGAGGCATCGCGAGCCACGAACCGGTGGAACGGCAGCGTCGTCTGGACGCCGGCAACCTCGACCTCATCGAGCGCACGACGGAGCCGATCGATGGCCGCCGAACGGTCCCCGGCGTGGACCATGACCTTGGCGATGAGGTTGTCGTACTCGGCGGGGATCCGGTCGCCGGCCTCGATCGCGGTATCCACCCGGATGCCCGGTCCCGAGGGCATGGTCCAGCGAACCACCCGACCGGGCGTCGGCGCGAAGTCGCGTCCGGGGTCCTCGGCCGAGAGACGGACCTCGATGGCATGCCCGGCCGGATCGGCCGCTCGCGCCGCCGCCTCGAGCGCCGCCTCGGACAGCGGGCGTCCGGCGGCGAGGAAGAACTGCTCCCGGACGATGTCGAGGCCGGACACGAGCTCTGTGACCCCGTGCTCCACCTGGAGTCGCGTGTTCACCTCGAGGAAATAGAAGGCGCCGTCCGGCGACCGGAGGAACTCCGCAGTTGCGGCATTCTGCAGGCCCGCGGCGGTCGCCACCCGAACCGCCAGCTCGTGGAGGCGCCGGCGCTCGTCCGTCGTGCGCCCCGGCGCGGGTGCCTCCTCGCCGAGCGTCTGGTGGCGCCGCTGGAGCGAGCAGTCGCGCTCCCCGATGGCGACGACCCGGCCCGTGCCATCGCCGAGCAGCTGGACCTCGATGTGCCTGGCTGGGCGGATCTCGCGCTCCAGGTAGACCGACCCATCGCCGAAAGCCGAAGCGGCCTCGCGGGCACCGGAGACGAGTGCTGCAGGTAGATCTGCCGGCACCGTTACGCGGCGCATCCCGCGCCCTCCCCCGCCGGCCGCCGCCTTCACCAGCAGCGGAAAGCCGATGCGCTCTGCCTCGGCGATGATCGCCTCCACCTGGTCCGGGCGATCGATCGGCGCACGCTCCAAGGTTCCGGGCACCACCTCCACCCCGACGGCACGCGCCGTCCGGCGCGCGTGGAGCTTGTCGCCGAGTGCGTCGATCGCACCTGACGGGGGCCCGACGAACGCAAGGCCTGCCTCCTCGACCGCACGAGCGAATGCCGCCCGCTCGGCAAGGAAGCCATACCCCGGATGCACGGCCTCCGCGCCCGTCTCGAGCGCGGCCCGAACGATGGCATCGATGCGGAGGTAGCTCTCCGACGGAGGTGGCGGACCCAACCGAACAGCGGTGTCGGCGAGGCGAACGTGCGCCGCCGACGCGTCGGCATCGCTGAAGACCGCGACAGCTTCCATGCCCAGCTCGCGACACGCCCGGATGATCCGGACGGCGATCTCTCCGCGGTTCGCGACGAGCACCCGTCGAAAGGGCGGATCCACCAGCGCGTCTTTGCGCAAAGACGGGGCAGACCGATGCTCAGAGCGGGATATTGCCATGCTTCTTTCGGGGGTTGGTGTCGCGCTTGTCAGCGAGCATCGCCAGGGCGCGAATGATCCGCGGCCTGGTCTCCGACGGCCGGATCACGTCGTCCACGTACCCGCGCGCCGCGGCGACGTACGGGTTGGCAAACTGTGCCTCGTACTCCCCCACGAGTCGCCTCCGCTCCGCGACCGGATCGACGGCGCCTGCGATCGCATCCTTGAAGATGATGTTGACGGCACCCTCCGCGCCCATCACCGCGATCTCCGCCGACGGCCACGCGAAGTTCATGTCGCCGCGCACGTGCTTGCTGCTCATGACGTCGTAGGCCCCGCCGTAGGCCTTGCGCGTGATGACCGTGACTTTCGGGACGGTCGCCTCGCAGTACGCATACAGCAGCTTGGCGCCGTGCTTGATGATGCCGCCGTGCTCCTGCCCCACCCCGGGAAGAAAGCCGGGCACGTCCACGAGCGTGACGATCGGTACGTTGAAGCAGTCGCAGGTACGGACGAACCGCGCGGCCTTCGTCGACGCGTCGATGTCCAGCGCGCCGGCGAGAACGGCAGGCTGCTGCGCGACGATCCCGACACTGCGTCCGCCAAATCGCGCAAAGCCGACGAGGATGTTGGGCGCCCATCCCGGCTGGATCTCCAGGAACTCGCCGCCGTCGACGATCCGCGAGATGACGTCATGCATGTCGTACGGTCGGTGCGGGTCTTCCGGGATCACGCTGTCGAGCTCTGCGTCCATGCGGTCAGTCGGATCGTCCGACGCGACGATCGCCGGCACGTCCAGGTTGTTCTGCGGCAGGTGCGCCAGAATCCGTCGAACCGTTTCGAGGGCGTCGGCCTCGTCGCGCGCGGCGAGATGCGCGACGCCGCTCTTCGTCGTGTGCACCGTCGCGCCGCCGAGCGCCTCCGAGTCCACCTCTTAGTGGGTCACGGCCTTCACGACGCTCGGGCCGGTCACGAACATGTAGCTCGTCCCCTCGACCATGATCGTGAAGTCGGTCATCGCGGGTGAATACACGGCTCCGCCGGCGCATGGCCCCATGACGAGCGAGATCTGCGGCACGACGCCCGACGCCAAGGTGTTGCGCAGGAAGATGTCGGCGTAGCCGCCAAGCGACACGACACCCTCCTGGATCCGGGCGCCACCCGAATCGTTGAGCCCGACGATCGGCGCCCCGACCTTCATCGCGAGATCCATGACCTTGCAGATCTTCTCGGCGTAGGCCTCCGACAACGATCCCCCGAACACGGTGAAGTCCTGGCTGAACACGAACACGAGTCGACCGTCGATCTTGCCGTGGCCGGTGACCACGCCATCACCGAGGAACGCCGTTTCTGCGTCGGGGTTCCGATTCGTGACGAACGCATCGAAT
>JBKJVO010000330.1:0-3291 GCA_046717305.1 Candidatus Limnocylindrales bacterium | reverse complement strand
GCCGAGGGCTTGATGAGGACCGGGTAGCCGATCCGCTCAGCCTCGAGGAGCCCATGCTCGTCGTCCCGGAGCATGCCGTCCGAGCCGGGGATCGTCGGCAGGCCGTACCCGCCCAGCAGGCGGCGCGTGCCCTCCTTGCTGGCGAACCGATCGAGGACCTCGGGCGGTGGCCCGATGAACGTCAGGTCGTGCGCGCGGACGACCTCGGCAAAGGACTCGTCCTCGGACAGGAAACCGTAGCCGGGGTGGATGGAGTCGCAGCCGGTGACGACGGCCGCCGAGATGACCGCCGGGGCCGACAGATAGGAGCGCCGCGCATCCGCCGGCCCGATGCAGATTGCCTCGTCGGCAAGCTGGACGGGCAGGCTGTCGCGGTCCGCCTCGCTGAAGGCGACGACCGCCTCGACGCCGAGGGTCCGGCACGCCCGAAGGACCCGGAGGGCGATCTCGCCGCGGTTGGCGATGAGGATCTTGTGGAACATCGCTCAGCGGCCCTCGGCCGGAACCGCGGGCTCCAGGTGCACGAGCTCCTGACCGTACTCGACGGCGGTGCCGGCGTCCACGATCACGCCGACGACGATCCCGTCAACCGGCGCCACGACCTCCTGGGGCACGCCGAGCATGTCAACCACGCCGAGACGGTCGCCGGCCCGGACGCGGGTCCCGCCGGCGGCCTTCGGGCCGGGCTGGAAGACGCCGACGGCCGGTGACGTCGCGATCTGGGCGCGGACGCCTCCGTCGGCCTGGTCCGGGGTCAAGGTGGAATCCGGGGCTCGTCCGGGCCCGACCGGCGCGAGCGCCGGACCGCTGCTGCCGTTCGTGGACGTCCCTGGGCCGGCGTGCGCCGAGCGCGCAGCACGGCCGGGCTCCGGTGCGCCGGGCGCGTGGCCGTGCTGCTCGTGACCGGGGTGGGACCGTGACGGTCGGTCGGCCGCGCGACGAGCATACGCGGACGCGGCGCCGGCGGGCCGACGGAGCCGGATCCGCCAGTCGCCCTCGCGGACCTCCAGCTCGCCGACGTTCAGCGTCCCGAGCTTCGCGATGAGCGCGGGCACCAACCCTTCCACCAGTCGGTCGATCCCCGCGTGGTCGGCGGCTCGGGCGGCGGCGTCACGGGCGGCGTCACGGGCGGGGTCGCGGGCGGCGTCGCGCTCGTCCGGCACGTGTCAGACCTCCTCGCGGGCGGGTGGCTCGTCGCGGCGCGACGGCCCGGGGCTCGGGCTCCCGACCGACCAGCGGGTCGGATCGAGCAGGTCGCGCAGCCGGTCGCCCAGGCCCCGGTTCGGGGGCGGCACGACCGCCGGCGCGGCGACCTCAGTGTAGGCGCCCAGCGACCGATAGCGCCGGTAGCGCGCCTCGACGAGTGCGTCGACGGGCAGCCGCTCCAGGCGATCGAGCTCGCCAAGAATGACCGTTCGCAGCCGGCGGGCCGTCTCAGCCGGATCCGCGTGGGCACCCGCGCCCGGCTCTGGTACCACGAGGTCCACCACCCCGAGCGCGAGCTGGTCGTCCGCGGACATCTTCATGGCCAGCGCCGCCGTCGCGGCCTCGTCCGCCGTCCGCCACAGGATCGCCGCGCAGCCCTCCGGGCTGATCACCGAGTAGACGGCGTTCTCGAGGGCGATCACGACGTCCCCGACGGCGATCGCAAGCGCCCCGCCGGAGCCGCCCTCGCCGGTAATGATCGCAACGATCGGTGTTCGAAGGCGGGTCATCAGCGCAATCGAGCGCGCGATGGAGTCGGCGATCCCCCGTTCCTCGGACTCCGGGCCCGGGTGGGCGCCCGGGACGTCCACGAAGGTGACGATCGGCAGCTCGAACCGTTCGGCGAGCTCCATCAGGCGCATCGCCTTGCGGTAGCCCTCCGGGTGCGGCATCCCGAAGTTGCGCCGAATGTTCTCGTCCGTGTCGGCACCCTTCTGCTGTCCGACGAACGCGATCCGGCGACCGTCGATTCGGGCGAACCCAGCCACGACCGCCGCATCGTCGCCGAACGTCCGATCGCCGTGCAGTTCCACGATCTCGTCGGCCATCTCGGCAAGGAGCTCGAGCGTCCGGGGTCGGCGCAGGTTCCGGGCCAGCTGGACGCGGTTCCAGACGGCGCTCTTCGCGTCAACCGGGGCATCTCCGGCGCCCTCGCGCGTCCGGCCGAGCAGGCGGTCAACCATCGGTCGCCTCGCGATCCGCGCTGCGGGCCGGCTCGGGCACGCGCGCCCGCGTCGATTCGGGCATCCGGGCGGGCTCGGGCTCGGGCGCGGGCTCGGGCGGTCCCAGGTCCGGCACCACCCTGTCCGCAAGCGACGAGAGGAACCCGATGGGATCGAACGTCGGCCGTCCTTCCGCCGCCGGCCCGATTCCTGCGCCGCTCGCCGGGACGAGGTAGCGGAGGAGGAGCGAGACCTCGCCCCGGAGCTCGCGCCGATGGACGACCCGGTCGACGAACCCGTGCTCGAAGAGGAACTCGGCGCGCTGGAAGCCGGGCGGCAGCTCCTGGGCGATCGTGCCAGCTGTCACTCGAGCGCCGGCGAAGCCGATCAGGGCGTTCGGCTCGGCGAGGTTCACGTCGCCGAGGACAGCGTGCGAGGCGAAGACGCCGCCGGTGGTGGGGTCGCTCATGATCGACAGGTACGGGACCCCGGCAGCGCGGAGGCGCTCGAGCGCTCCGCACGTCTTGGCGAGTTGCATGAGCGCGAGCGTCCCCTCCTGCATCCGCGCGCCGCCGGACGCCGAGACGACGATGAGCGGGATCCGCTCGGCGAGCGCCTGCTCCGCAGCCCGGGTCACCTTCTCGCCAACAACGGCACCCATCGAGCCGCCCATGAACCCGAAGTCCATGACGCAGATCGAGACACGCCGGCCATCGATCGTCCCGATGCCGCGGACCGCCGCGTCGCGCAGTCCGGTTGCAACCTGCGCGGCCGCAACCCGGTCCGGGTACGACTTCTGGTCCACGAATCCGAGCGGATCCACGCTCTGGAGCCTGGCGTCGAGCTCCACGAAGCTGCCGCGGTCCAGGAGGCTTTCGAGGCGGGCGCGGGCGGACAGCCGGAAATGGTGCCCGCAGGTCGGGCAGACGAGGTCCGCCTTCTCAAGCTGCTTGTTGAACAGCATCTCGGAGCAGGACGGGCACTTCGTCCAGAGATCCGGCGGGTAGGCGTCCTTGCGGGGGCGGAACGACGGCAGCTTGATCGGCATCGTCCGCTCCTAGACCGGCCGACCGCGCATCGCGTCGGCGGCACGAGCGGCCCGGGCCATCGGGGAACCGCCGCGCGACCGGCGCCAGGCGACGAA
>JBKJVO010000329.1:0-4236 GCA_046717305.1 Candidatus Limnocylindrales bacterium | reverse complement strand
GGACCCTGCCGGGCGCCGCGCCCTCGAGCGAGCGCTTGAGTACATGGATCTGACGCCCGGTCAGGCAATCCTGGGCCAGCCCGTGGACGTCGTGTTCATCGGCAGCTGCACGAACGGCCGGATCAGCGATCTGCGCCTGGCCGCCGCGGCGCTCAAGGGTCGCCACGTCGCCGCGAACGTTCGGATGATGATCGTGCCCGGCTCGGACGAGGTGAAGCGCGAAGCGGAGGGCGAGGGCCTCCATGAGATCTTCCGCGCCGCCGGTGCCGAGTGGCGCGAGGCCGGCTGCTCGATGTGCATCGCGATGAACGGCGACCAGCTCTCGCCCGGGCAGTACGCCGTGAGCACCTCGAACCGGAACTTCGAGGGCCGCCAGGGCAAGGGCGGCAGGACGTTCCTCGCGTCGCCGCTCACTGCGGTCGCCTCGGCGGTCGCCGGCGCCGTCGCCGACCCGCGACGGCTCCCGGGCATCGAGGCCGTCGCCGGGATCGGGGGCCGCTGACCGTGGCCGAACCGTTCCGCGGCTTCACCTCGAAGGTCGTTCCGCTCCACGCCGAAAACGTCGACACGGACCAGGTCGTGCCGGCGCGCTACCTGAAGATCACCGACAAGGCCGGCCTTGCCGACGTCCTCTTCCGCGACTGGCGGTTCGAGGAGGACGGATCCGTCAAGGATCCGCCGTTCGTGCTGGATCAGCCGGGCATGGCCGGCCGGAACATCCTCCTCGCCGGGGCCAACTTCGGGACCGGCTCTTCGCGCGAGCACGCGACGTGGGCGCTCGCGGCATGGGGCATCCGCGCCGTCATCTCGACCGGCTTCGCCGACATCTTCCGGAGCAACGCCCTGAAGAACGGGGTGCTGCCGATCGCCGTGGACCCCGAAACCCACGCGCACCTCTTTGCGCTGGTGGACGACGACCTCGACTCCGAGCTCACCGTTGACCTCGCCCAACAGGGAATCCTCCTCCCGGATGGGACGACGATCGAGTTCGACGTGGACACGTTCGCCAAGCTCATGCTTCTGCGGGGCACGGACGAGATCGGCTACCTCGTGGACAAGCTGCCGGCCATCGATGTCTGGGAGGCCTCGCGGCCGGGACGCGTGGACACCCGCCCCGAAGGCGCGCGACCCGCCTGACCCGCATTGGGACCTCGGATCCTCGGCCGACGTCGGCCCGCCCGGCCGGCCCTGCCGGGTCGCGCAACTCTGAGACGCGCGATCGCCACGAATCAGAATGGCCGCACACGCCGAGGTGCAGTTTCTGTCGAACTGGGCGAACCGGTCGTGCTTGTTCATCGGAATCGCGCGTCTGGCGGTGTCGTGGGCCGGGCGCGGGTGGCGTCGAGCAGGTGGTCACCGATGGTCAGCCTGCTGCGTGGCCAACCGCGCGGCTGACCCGTGCAGCCTGGCGCGCTCCACCCCAATACGTGAGCGCGAAATCGGCCGCGGGCTGCCCAAGCGGGGGAGGCGGTTTCCTCATAGGGTCCGAAGGCGTCGAGAGGCCCCGAACGCGAGGACGACGACGACGCCCCAGGCGAGCCCGCCGATGGCCAGCGCCACGAGCGCGCCGAATCGCTCGGCGAGGGCGCCGGCGAGCAGGCTGCCGGCCGGCATCAGCCCGAGCTGGACGATCACGTACAGGCTCATGACCCGGCCGCGCAGGACGTCCGGCACGAGCGACTGGATGATGGTGTTGGCCGAGGCGTTGAAGGTCACCATGCCCAGCCCCGCGCCGGCAAAGCTCAGCAACGCAAGCGGGTAGGCGTCCACGGCCGCCAGAGCGCCGAGTGATCCCGCGAGGATCATGCCGGCGAGGAAGAGGGACCGCCAACGGCGTCCACGGTCGGGGAACGCGGCGAGCCGGAGGCCGGCCGCGACCGCTCCCAGGCCGGTCGCGGCGAGCAGGAAGCCAAGCCCCTCGGCGCCCTGGCCAAGTTCCCGTGCCACTGCGGGCCCGATGATGAGGTGGCCGGACGCGAAGATCGTCTGGGCGGCGAGCAGCCCGAGGAGCAGGGCGACGCGCGTCTCCGAGCGGAGGTAGGCCAGCAGCTGACCGAACGCGCCCCGCGCCTGGAGAATCGGACGATCCGCCGCGGCCGGCGCGATGACGAGCAGTCCGACGATGACCGGCACATAGCTGACTGCGTTGACGGCGAACGCCCAGCCCGGCCCGAAGGCCGCCACGATCAGCCCGGCGAGCGCCGGCCCAAGGACCCGCGCCGCATTGAACAGCAGCGAGTTGAGCGCGATCGCGTTCGCCAGGTGACGCTGCCCGGCAAGCTCGGCGACCAGGCTCTGGCGCGCCGGCACCTCCACCGCGTTCGCCGTCCCGGCGAGTACCGCAAGCACGAGGATGGCGGGCAGCGTGATCTGGCCGGTCAGCGTCAGGAAGGCCAGCGCGCCCGCGATGGCGAGCCCGACGAAGCTCGTCCACACCACGACCCGGCGTCGATCGAGGCGATCGGCGAGCACGCCCGCCGGCAGGGCGAGGATCAGGACCGGCAGGGATCGCGCGGCGACGACGACGCCCACGAGAAATGGCGAGCCGGTCAGCCCGAGGACGAGCCAGCCCTGGGCGAGCGACTGCATCCAGATCCCGGTCACCGAGATGAGCTGGCCGACCCAGAAGATCCGGAATTCACGCTCGCCGAGCGAGGCGAAGGTCCGCCGCACCAGGCCGTCCGAGGTCACGACCCGAGTGTAGGCGGCGGGGTGGATCGAGCGCCGGCCGGCCTGCCTCCGCCGTCCTCCTGCCGCAGGGTCTCGAGCTGCTCCCGAGCGGCCTGTGAGCGACTCCCGAACACCCTCCCGAGCAAGTTCGCGGCGACCTGCGCGGCCTCGGGGCGTCCCGGCGACCGGCGCGACAGCCTGAGACACGCGATGGCAACGAATGAGCACGGCCGCACAGCCCAGCGCGCAGCTCTTGTCGATCTGGGCGATTGGGTGATGCTCGTTCGTCGGGATCGTGTGTCCCGGAGTGTCGAGGGGCGGGCGGACCTACCTCGGCGTCACAACGAGCATCCCGACCATGCCCGCCTCGGCGTGGCCCGGGATCGAGCACATGACCATGTAGGTGCCCGGCGTGTCGAGGACAAACCGGAGGCGCGATGTCTGGCCGGGTCTGGCCGGCGTGCCCACGTTCGGGATCCCCTCGACCATCCAGTCGTGCACGACCGCGTCGTCGTTGGTGAACGAGACGACCACCCACTCTCCAGCGCGGACGCTGACGTCGGCGGGCTCGAACCGGAAGTCCTTCGCCGTGATCGCGACCCGCTGGCTCGCGCCATCCAGCGCCCGATCCGCGGCAAGGACGCCGCCCGCGATCGCGAGCGCGAGGATGGCCACGCCGACGAGGAACGCCCCGTCGCGGACCAGGCCGAGCGGCCCGCGCCGAAGCTCCCGGACCCGTCCCGGGCGGACGTCCACGCTCCGGAGGCGGAGCGAATTCGTCACGACAGAGACGGACGAGAGCGCCATTGCGCCGGCCGCGAGCGCCGGATTCAGCGTCACTCCGAACGCGGGGTAGAGCGCCCCCATTGCGACGGGGATGAGCAGCACGTTGTACGCAAAGGCCCAGAACAGGTTCTGCCGGACGACCCGGATCGTGGCCCGCGATAACCCGATGGCCGACGCGACGAGCCGGGGGTCCCCGCCCACGAGCGTGACGTCGGACGCCTCGATCGCGACGTCCGCTCCCGTGCCGATCGCCACGCCGAGGTCCGCCCGGGCGAGCGCCGGCGCATCGTTGATGCCGTCGCCGACCATCGCGACCTTCCGGCCCTCGGCCTGGAGCCGCTCGATCGTGGCGTCCTTGTCCGCCGGCAGGACCTCGGCGATCACCCGGTCCATCGGGATGCCGACCTGTCGCGCGACCGATTCGGCGGTGAGTCGCGAGTCTCCGGTGAGCATCCAGACATCAAGACCCATGGCCCGCAGCTGGCGGATCGCCTCGCTCGATTCGGCCTTCACCGGATCCGCGATAGCGAACAGCCCGGCGAGCCGCCCGTCCATCGCGACCCAGGCCAGCGTTGACCCCTGCGACGCGGCCGCGCCGGCTGGCTCGGCGAGCGACGCGGTGTCGATCCCCAGTTCGCGGAGCAGCCGGCCGCTGCCGATCGTGACCTCGTGTCCGTCCACGCGACCCCTGACGCCGCGCCCGGCAACGGCTTCGAAACCCTCCACGGGGAGAAAGCCGAGCTCGTCCTCGCGGGCGTGTCGGACGATCGCCTCTCCGAG
>JBKJVO010000328.1:0-2969 GCA_046717305.1 Candidatus Limnocylindrales bacterium | reverse complement strand
GGACGTAGCAGCGACGGCTGCCCTGCTCGCGGTCGCCATCTCCTGCTTCATCGTCCCGCTCCTCGGGCTGCATACACGCATCGGCCTGGAGAAGGATCGGCGTCTCGCCGAGGCAAACACGACCCAGGCGACTGTGTTCGCGGAAGTCCATCGGCGGATCGCGGCCGGCGAGATCGATGCGGCGGGGAAGCTCAACGACGCCGTTGCCGCGGCCAACGCTGCGGTCCTCGCGGTGTCGCGCGTTTCGACCTGGCCGTGGCACCCGGAGACGCTCCGCGGCTTCTTGAGCGCGGTCCTGTTGCCTGTCGGCCTCTGGCTGCTGTTCGAGGTGCTGCGGCGACTGCTGCCCCGCTAGGCCAGGTGGCCACGACGCGGCTGGCGCCGCGCGCACGCGTCGTGCCTATCTGGATGGCGACGGCGTCGCGGACGGGATGGGGAGGATCGCCTCCACCAGGCGCGTCGCTCCGGCAAGATCCACCGGCCCGTTCAGGACGGCCCGAATCACGCCGTCAGGGTCGATGAAAAACTGCGTCGGGAGCGCATAGACCCGATACGTGCGGAAGACCGCGGCGCTCACGTCCGCGCCGATCGTGTACTCGAGGCCGTAGGTGTTGGCGTACCGGCGGCCATCCTCGACGGTCTGCTGGACCTGGACCGCAATGAGCGTCAGCCCGCGATCGCGGTACCGCTCATCGATCTCCCGGAGGATGGGCGTCTCCGCCTGGCAGGGTGGGCACCAGCTCGCCCAGAAGTTGACCCAGACGGCGCGGCCGCGAAGATCGGCAAGGCGGATCGGTCTGCCGTCGAGGTCCGTGAGCGTGAACGCCGAGCCGTCGTCGAGGTCGTTGAGCGTGAACCATGAGCCGTCGTCGAGCGTGCCCGCCAGCTCCGGAGCCAGGTCGCCGACGCGGAGGCCGGGTATCGGGGAGCGGAGGAGATACGCCGACGCCGCCGGGTTCGGGAGGCCCGGCGTCGTGGAGCCGAGCGGAGCGGTGGCGATCGTCAGGAAGACGGCGGTCACGATGACGATACCGAACGTGGCGGCGACCTGACGCAGGCTGAACGGGCCGACCCCACGGCGACGCGTCGGGGTCCGGGTCCTTGGTGCCTCCACGCCGGCCGTCAGATGGCCGAGTTGAACGGCACGAACTGCGGCAGGAGGACCAGCCAGTTCATGAGCATCGCGACGCCGATCAAGGCAACCAGCGATCCCCCGACCATTGAGACGGCCCGCCCGTGCCGGAGGAGCGGCCGGATCAGCGCCGGTGCGCGATCGTAGGCCGCCGCGATCAGGAGGAACGGGATTCCGAGGCCGACGGTGTAGGCCACGAGAAGGATCGCCCCGGGCCCCGTGCTTCCACTCGTCGCCGCCATCGTGAGGATGCCGCCCAGGATCACGCCGATGCAGGGCGTCCAGCCGATCGCGAAGATCGCCCCGAGGCCGAACGAAGCGAGCCAACCCCCGCGAGCGCTGACGATCCGGCCGCCGAGCCGTTCGCCGAGGTCCGGACCTGCTTCCGGCCGGCCCGGGCCGCCAAGGGACATCGTCCCGGTGGCCGTCGCGAGCGATCCCGCGGCGCCGAGGTCGAGGGGGCGCCAGCTTCGATCGAGCGTAGGGATTTTCAGGATGCCCGCCAGGTTCAGCCCGAGCAGGATGAGGAGGATCCCGCCGACCTGCCGGAGCAACGGGAGAACGTCCACCAGCGGCCCGGCGAGGTAGGTCGCCGTCAGGCCCAGGAGGGTGAACACGGAGCCGAACCCGGCGACGTAGGCGAGTGCGTGGCGGATCGCCAGCCAGCGCGTCATCTCCCCCGAGCTCCGCCCGACGACGGCGACCGCGCTCAGCTGCCCGATGTAGGCCGGCACCAGCGGCAGGACGCACGGTGAGAGGAAGCTCAGGAGGCCGGCCCCGAAGGCGAGCGCGATCGTGAGGTCCGCGCCCATCTCAGGCCGGGACCCGAGCGTCGAGCACGTCGGCGAGCAGGCGGCGGAGCCTGGCGACGCTCGTGGCGAGCTCCAGCCGGCCCGCACCAAGCTCCACGACCGGGATCCGGTCGAAGAGGCGTCGCTGGAGCTCCGGGTCCGCCTCGATGTCGAGCTCGATGAAGGCCGGGACGACGAGTCCGCGCGCGCGCCGGTCGGCGAGCAGGAGTTCGATCGTCGTCCGCGTCTCGTCGCACAAGCGGCATCCCGGACGTGCGTACAGGACAAGGTCGGGCAGGGGAGGCGTCACGGTCGGCATCCTACACCGGGCGACGGCCTCGGCCCGGCACCGGTTCCCGAGATCGGGTGGGGTAGGATGGCCGCACGCCCCCGTAGCTCAGTGGACAGAGCGCAGCCGTCCTAAGGCTGGCGTCGGCGGTTCGAGTCCGTCCGGGGGCGCCACGAATTCAGCCGGTCACAGGACCTTGTAGAACACCGTCGTCCCCCACAGCCCGCCGTGCGACAGCAGGGCGTAGTCCGGGATGACGCCGACGCGGACCCATCCCAGGCGGGCATACAGACGCTCGGCGTCGCTGCCCGTGACCGTGTCCAGGACCAGCAACGTCTTGCCGCAGTCTCGCGCCATCTGCTCGGCCGCCCGCATGAGCGCCGCGCCGAGCCCCCTGCGGCGAGCGCGCCGATGGACGAGCATCTTGGACAGGTCGGCCCGGTGCGGCTGGTTCTCCGGCTGGTCCAGCACGAGCTGGACCGTGCCGACGATGCCGGAGTCGTCCTCCGCAATGAGCAGCGCGCGCTCGCCCGCCGCGACGCCGGCGGCCACGCGACGCCAGAACGTCTGCGCCTTGGCTGGCGCCAGCGGGTGCATGAAGCTGACCGATGCGCCGCCCTCGATGCAGTCGATCAGCAGGTCGGCCAGCCCCTCGATCTGGGCGTCGTCGACCGATACCAGGCGTCGGATGACCATGTCCGGCGAGGTGTCCACGTCATCTCCTTGCGTACGGTTCCGCGAGGCCACATCCAGCCTG
>JBKJVO010000327.1:0-2676 GCA_046717305.1 Candidatus Limnocylindrales bacterium | reverse complement strand
GGGATGCGTGGAGGTGCGGGCCGCGAGTTCAGCGAGACCGAGCCCATCGTCGCCGGCTGCCCGAAGTGCCCGGAACAGCCCGAGGTCCACGCCCAGGTAGATGAGCCACGTCCGATAGAAGCCGCCGAGGGCGGCGATCAGCTCGTCGTAGCGGTCATCGAGGCGCATGGCTTCCGGATTGTCGCACGACCCCCGATCCAAATGGCCGGCTACATCGTGGTAGCAGCCGACCGGCGAGATCGAGGTCATTGCGACGCCCTGATCTCGGATCGACGGCGCAAGATGCAACCGATCCAATCATGGCCGTGTTGTAGGGGTTGATGGACCCGGATCTCAGGCTCGTCGCCCGTCTCGCCGTCGATCTCGACGGCGCGTTCGGCATCCTCGTCACGGCCCACCAGGACCGGCTGTACACGATCGCCCTGCGGTTCCTCGGCGAGTCGCGGGATGCCGAGGAAGTGGCCCAGGACGCGCTCGTTCGCGCATACCGGGCCATGGCGGGCTACGACGCTGCGCGGATCCGCGAGCTCCGGCTCCGCCCGTGGCTCGCCTCGATCGTCGTGAACCTCGCGCGCAACCGGCGGCGGCGCCTGGACGACCGGCGTCCGCCACTGCAGCTGGAGCCCAGGGCGGACGCGGGCATCGAGCCCGCCGCACCGGACGACCGGCCCGGGCCCCACGAGCGGGCCGCGCGACGAGAGACGATCCTTGGACTCGCGGCCGCCCTCCTGGAGCTGCCGCCCGGCCCACGTGCCGCGGTGGTCCTGCGCCACGTGGACGGCCTGTCCGTCGCCGAAGCCGCCGCGGCCCTGAACCGTCCGGAGGGCACCGTGAAGGCCCAGGTGAGCCGCGGCCTCGCGCAGCTCCGCCTCCGCCTCGCCGACGACCCCGACCTCGCCCGCCATCGAAGGGAGCTGACCGCGTGACCGCCCGATTCTCGACATCGCTCGCCGACGCCGCCCTCGAAGCGGCCCTTCCCGGCCTCGCCGTCCGCGCACCGGCAACCCTGGAGACTGCTGCCCTCGTCGCCGTCGGTCTGGCCGACAGGTATGCGGAGCTCCCATCGCCGCTCGGGCAGATCGTCGTCGCGTGGAACGGACGTGGCATCTCATGGGTGGATCGAGCCGCCGACCTCGACGGGTTCGCGGAGCGGTTCGCGAAGCACGTCCGCCGGCCGCTGCATCGAGCCGAGGCCGTCCCGGCGCACCTCGCCCGCGCGGTGGAGGCGCGGCTCGCCGGAGACCGGCGGCTCCGGATCCCGCTCGACCTGCGGGGCCGGACCGAGTTCGAGATCGCGGTCTGGATGAAGGCGCTGGAGATCCCCCGTGGCGAGGTTCGGCCATACGGCTGGATCGCCGCCGAGATCGGCCGGCCGAAGGCCGTGCGGGCGGTCGGGACAGCCCTCGCCCACAACCCCGTGCCCCTCGTCGTCCCGTGCCACCGGGTGGTCCGGAGCGACGGCAGCATCGGCCAGTATTCGCTGGGCGGGCCGGCGGCGAAGCGGACGATCCTCGCGGCAGAAGGCCTGGACCCTGACGCGCTCGAGGCGGGTGCCCATGCCGGGATCCGCTTCCTCGGCTCGGACACGACGCAGGTCGTCTGCCTGCCGACCTGCCACAACGCGCAGCGGATCACGCCCCGGCACCGGATTCCATTCCGCTCTCTGCCGGCGGCCCTCGCGGCTGGTTACCGGGCCTGTCGCGAATGCCGGCCGGCATCGGGGAGCGCGGCCGTGGCCGCGTAGGCCTCGCCGAGCCGCGCCGCTGGTGCGGTGGACCGGTCCAGCCTGTTCCGGCTACACTCCGCCAATCTTGGACCACTCGACTATGCCAAAACGACCCGGCGCCCTCGCGCTCTGGGCGGCGATGGCGACGATCTACGTCGTCTGGGGATCGACCTACCTCGGGATCGCGATCGCGATCGAGACGATCCCGCCATTCCTCATGCTTGCCCTCCGGTTCGCGATCGCGGGCGCGGTCCTGTTCGGCTGGGAAGTGCTCCGAGCCGGGCGCGCGTTCCGCCTGCCCAGCGGTCGCGAGTGGCGCGATTCGGCGATCGTGGGGACGCTCCTGCTCGGGATCGGCAACGGCTTCGTCGCGCTCGCGGAGAAGACGGTCCCGTCGGGCATCACCGCGGTCCTCATCGCAGTGATCCCGCTCTGGTTCGCGGTCCTGGGCCGGATCTACTTCCGTGAGCCCCTGCCGAGGCTCGTCCTCGTCGTGATCGGCATCGGGCTCGCCGGTGTCGCCCTCCTGGTGTGGCCGTTCGGCAGCGGAGCGAACGCCATCGACCTCGGCGGCGTCGCGGTCCTGATCGTCGCGCCGATCGGGTGGGCGCACGGGTCGCTCTTCTCGGCCCGTCGGGCGAAGCTCCCGGCGCGCCCGCTCATGGCGTCCGGGCTCCAGATGCTGCTCGGCTCCGTGGCGCTCCTTTTCGAGGGCGTCGTCACCGGCGAGCCCGGGCGGTTTCACCCGGAGGCGATTTCGTCCGCTTCGCTGTGGGCGCTCGCCTATCTCATCGTGATCGGGAGTCTCCTCGCCTTCAATGCCTACGCCTGGCTCCTCCGCAACGCTCCCCTGTCGCTCATCGGCACATACGCGTACGTCAACCCGGGCGTGGCGGTGGTCCTGGGAAGCATCTTCCTCAGCGAGCCGGTGACGGCCCGCACGCTCATCG
>JBKJVO010000326.1:0-3277 GCA_046717305.1 Candidatus Limnocylindrales bacterium | reverse complement strand
GGATCTCGCCGAAGCCGCGCACTGTCTCCTTGAGCTCCACGTAGGCGCCGGAACGGCCGGTGAACTGCTCGGCCACGAAGAACGGCTGGCTCATGAATCGCTGGAGGCGGCGGGCGCGGGAGACGGACACCTTGTCCTCCTCGCTCAGCTCGTCCATACCGAGGATGGCGATGATGTCCTGCAGGTCCTTGTAGCGCTGCAGCGTTCGCTGCACCTCCCGCGAGACCTCGAAATGCTCGTCACCCACGATGCGACGATCGAGGACGGTCGAGGTCGAGGTCAGCGGGTCGACGGCGGGGTAGATGCCGAGCTCCACGATCGAGCGCTCGAGGCGAATCGTGGAGTCGAGGTGGGCGAAGGTCGTGGCCGGCGCCGGATCGGTGTAGTCGTCGGCGGGCACGAAGATGGCCTGCAGCGACGTGATGGAGCCCTTCTTCGTCGAGGCGATCCTCTCCTGGAGTGCGGCCATCTCCGTCGCCAGGTTCGGCTGGTAGCCGACCGCCGAGGGCATCCGACCGAGGAGCGCGGAGACCTCCGAGCCGGCCTGGGTGAAGCGGAAGATGTTGTCGATGAAGAGGAGGACGTCGCGGCCCTCCTCGTCGCGGAAGTACTCCGCCATGGTCACGCCGGTCAGGCCGACGCGCAGGCGGGCGCCGGGCGGCTCGTTCATCTGGCCGAAGACGAAGGCCGTCTTGGCGAGGACCCCGGACTCGGTCATCTCGGCGATGAGGTCGTTGCCCTCGCGGGAGCGCTCGCCGACGCCGGCGAAGACCGAGACGCCGGCGTGCTCCTGGGCGACGTTCCGGATCAGCTCCTGGATGATGACGGTCTTGCCGACGCCGGCGGCGCCGAAGATCCCGATCTTGCCGCCCTTCCGGAACGGGCAGATGAGATCGATGACCTTGAGGCCGGTTTCGAAGACCTCCACGTCCGTGGACTGCTCGTCGAACGCCGGGGCCTTGCGGTGGATCGGAAGGCTCGTCGGGGACACCACCTGGCCCTTGCCGTCGATCGGCTTGCCGAGGACGTCGAAGACACGACCCAGCGTCGCCTCGCCGACCGGGACCGTGATCGGGGCGCCCGTGTCGTGCGCGGCTCCGCCGCGGGGAAGGCCGTCCGTGGTGGTCATCGCGACCGCACGGACCCAGTTGTTGCCGAGGTGCTGCTGGACCTCGCAGGTGAGCGGATCCTGGCCCTTGCGCTCCAGCTCCACGGCGTTGTAGATGGCCGGGAGCTGACCGGCCGGGAACTCGATGTCCACGACAGGGCCGGTGATCTGGATGACCCGTCCGGTCGCGGGAGCGGTGGCGGTCGCCATGGTCTGTGGATGCCTCCTGGTATGCGCCGTTATTGCGCCTGGGCGCCGGTCGCGATCTCGATCATCTCGCGGGTGATGTTGGCCTGGCGGACCTTGTTGTAGGCGAACGTGTACTCGTCGATCAGGTCGTCCGCATTCTCCGTCGCGTTCTTCATCGCCACCATCCTCGACGACTCCTCGGAGGCCTTCGTCTCCAGGACCGCCTGGAAGAGCCGCGCCGCCACATATCGGGGCAGGAGCTGCTCCAGGACCGCGCCGGGGTCCGGCTCGAACAGGAACTGGTTGCCGGGAATCCCGGCCGTATCCTCCGTGGGCGTCACCGGGAGCAGCGTGTCCAGGTCCGGCCGCTGGACGAGCGTGGACACGAACCGGGGATAGACGACATCGATGCGCCCGAACGCGCCGCTCACGAACCCGTCCGTGATCAGGCGAGCAAGCGGGAGGACGTCGGCGAACGCCGGGCGGTCCCCGAAGCCCGCGAAGTGGGCGTCCAGCGGCACCCGGGCACGGCGCATCGCGTCGCGGCCCTTGCGCCCGACGCTCACGACGGCGAGATCGCCGGGGTGCTCGGTGATCGCTCGGGCGGCAAACCGGATCGTGTTCGTGTTGAGGGGACCCGCCAGGCCTCGATCCGAGGTGATCAGGACGAGCAGCCGCTTGCCCCCGTCCCGTTGGGCGAGGAGCGGATGCTCGTCCGTGCCAAGGACGGCGGCGAGGTCCGCGAGGACCTCGTCGATCTTGTCGCTGTACGGCCGGGCCGCGAGCGTCGCGTCCTGGGCTCGTTTGAGCTTGGAAGCGGCCACGAACTGCATGGCCCGGGTGATCTGCTTGATCCGCCCGACGTCGCGGATGCGGCGGCGAATGTCTCGTTGGCTAGCCATGTGCGGCACTCCGGGAGCCGGTCCCGCCGCCGCGGCGCGTGGTTCTCATTGCCGGCACGCTACGCCAGGAAGCTCTGGCGGAAGGCTTCGATCGCCTCGTCGAGGGCCTTGGCGATCTCGTCGGTGAGCGTCTTGCCGGTGCCCAGGTCCTTGAGGATGGACGGGCGTTCGGTCTCGAGGAAGCGGTAGAACTGCGTCTCGAAGTCCTTGACCCGCGGTGTCGGGACGTCGTCCAGGCGCCCGGTGGTGGCCGCGTACAGGATGGCGACCTGCTTCTCCACCGGCATCGGCTGGTACTGCGGCTGCTTGACGACTTCGGACAGCTTCTCGCCCCGGGTGAGCTGGTCGCGAGTCGCCTTGTGCAGGTCGGACGCGATCTGGGTGAACGCGGCGAGGGAGCGGTACTGGGCGAGGTCCAGCTTGAGCGGGCCGGCGACCTTCTTCATCGCCTTCGTCTGGGCCGCCGAACCCACGCGGCTGACGGAGATACCGATGTTCAGCGCGGGACGCTGGCCGGCGTTGAACAGGTCCGTCTCCAGGAAGATCTGGCCGTCCGTGATCGAGATGACGTTCGTCGGGATGTAGGCGGTAACGTCGCCGGCCTGCGTCTCGATGATCGGGAGGGCCGTCAGCGACCCGCCGCCGTTCGCCTCGCTCATCCGCGCGGCGCGCTCCAGGAGGCGGCTGTGGAGATAGAAGACGTCGCCCGGATACGCCTCGCGGCCCGGCGGGCGGCGGAGAAGCAGGGACATCTCGCGGTACGCCCAGGCGTGCTTGGAGAGGTCGTCGTACACGCACAGGGCGTCCTTGACGAGCTGCCCGTCGATCTTGACGCCGACCTCCATGACCTCCTCGCCCATCGCGACGCCCGAGTACGGCGCGAGGTACTGGAGCGGAGCGGCATCCTCGGCGCCGGCGACCACGACGATCGTGTGGTCCATGGCGCCGTATTTCTCGAGGATGGCGACGGTGTTCGCGACGGTCGACAGCTTCTGGCCGATCGCCACGTAGATGCAGACGAGGCCCTTGCCCTTCTGGTTGATGATCGTGTCGATCACGATCGCGGTCTTGCCGGTCT
>JBKJVO010000325.1:0-6429 GCA_046717305.1 Candidatus Limnocylindrales bacterium | reverse complement strand
GCGCCGCATGGTCCACCCCGTCGATCTCAATCCATGGATCCCTGGCCGTGGCGTCGCGAAGGTCGGCCAGGTACGCCTCGCCGATCGGGTCGGCCGCCGCGAGCCAGAGGAGCAGGCGCAGCGATGGCACGGTGGTACGCAGGAGCCGTGCTGCCGCAATCAGGGCTTCGATCCCGCGCCCCGGGGCGGCACCGGACACCATGCCGACCGCCCGTTCGGACGGGAACGGTCGGGGCACGACGTGACCAACCTCCGAGCCGTTCGGGGCGACGATCGTTCGGGCCGGGTCCAGCCCGACGAGGCGTGCGAACGAGGCCGACGGAACGACGAGGAGCGGGAAGGTCGCCAGGCTTCGTTCGAGCCTGTCGCGCATCGACGTCCGCTCGGAGGGCTCGAGACTGCGGCCGAGCGCCTCGGCCTGGAGGACGGGATGGTCATGCACGTCGAGCACGATCGGGCGGGTCGAGCGACGTGCCTGGGCGGCCCCGCCCTCGGACAGGAACTCCGAGCTTGCGAGCGCCGGTCGACGGCGCCACGGAACGGGCAGTCCGGCGACCAACCGCACGGCGTCGCGAACTGCCGCGTGCCCCCATCCCTGCGCCTCGAGGGCGCCCGTGGCCTTCGCCAGCTCGTGGAAGATCAGGGCCCGTCGGACGTCGCCGCCCCACCGTCGCCGTTCCGTCTCGCACAGGACAATCCAGGGGGCGCGATCTGGCGAAGGCACCGATCGAGTATAGCCATGGGGCCGACGGCGCCCGGCGGATGACCTGGCCCACAGGCCGAGCCGTCGGATGCACGATGGTAAGGTTCGCCCCGCATGACGCAGACAACCGTGGCGATCCGGGACGCCTATCGACCGCGCCGGCCGGGCATCGTCCGGACCCTCGTGGAGACTGCCCGGGAGGTCACCACCCGACGACGGCTCATCGGCTATCTCGTCCGGGCGGACCTCAAGAAGCGCGGGGCGGATACGGTCCTCGGGAACCTCTGGTGGATCCTGGATCCGCTCCTCACGATGCTCGTGTACGTCATCCTGATCTCCGTCATCTTCCAGACGAAGCGTGAGGCGTACCCGCTCTTCGTCTTCTGCGCCATCCTCCCGTGGAAGTGGTTCTCGAGCAGCATCGCCGATGCCGTCACCTGCATCACGACCCGCGAGCGGATCATCAAGCAGGTCAACTTCCCGAAGGTCGTCCTTCCGATGGCGGTCGCCTCGGGCGGCGTCGTGAGCTTTCTCTTCGGGCTCATCCCGCTGGTCGCCATGCTGGTTCTGCTGTACCCCGACCACATCACGGTCTGGGTTCTCGCGCTTCCGTTCGTGGCGGTCGTCCAGTTCGTGTTCACGCTGGGCGTCACCCTGCTCGCTGCAGCCGTCACGGTGTTCTACCGCGATGTGGGCAACGTCGCGACCCACGTCCTGCGAATCTGGTTCTATCTGTCGCCGGCACTCTACGGGGCAGACCAGATCGCGGGACTCACCGAGAAGCACCCGGTGATCGGAGCCATCTACAACCTGAACCCGTTCGCGGTGCTCTTCGAGTCGTACCGGAGTCTCGTCTACTACGGACAGCCGGCGAACTGGGTCGTCCTGGCGGCCGTCCTGCTCGAGTCGATGGTCCTCGTCGCGGTGGCTGTCGTCGTCTTCCGTCGCCTCGAGCCCGTCTTCGCCAAGGTCATCTGATGGACCCGGCGATCGATGTCCGGACCCTCGGGGTCCGGTATAACCTCCGTCTCACGCGCAAGAACACCGTCCGGGAGTCGTTCAGGAACCTTGCCCGCCGGCGGACCGGACCGAGCCATTTCTGGGCCCTGCGCGACGTGTCGTTCCGGGTCTCACAGGGCGAGTCGCTGGCCGTCATTGGGCCGAATGGTGCCGGCAAGAGCACCCTGCTCCAGGTGCTGGCCGGCATCCTGCAGCCGGACGAGGGGGCGATCGACGTCAACGGCCGGATCTCCAGCCTGCTCACGCTGGGAGCCGGCTTCGACGCCGAGCTGAGCGGGCGTGACAACATCGTCCTCGCTGGCGCCTTCATGGGCATCGACCATCGCGACATGATGGCCCGGATGCCGGAGATCATCGAGTTCGCGGACCTGGGGCAGTTCATCGACGCACCGATCAAGACCTACAGCTCGGGCATGAACGCCCGGCTCGGATTCAGCATCGCGACGGCCGTCGAGCCGGACGTCCTGCTCCTGGATGAAGTCCTCGGGACCGGCGATGCGACGTTCCGGGCCAAGAGCCAGGAGCGCGTCGTCGAGCTCATGCGCGCCGCGCGCGCCATCGTGCTCGTCACGCACGATATGTCCTGGGCGCGTGACTTCTGCAATCATGCGGTCCTGCTGGAGCGCGGCAGCGTCGTTGCCGCCGGTGATCCGGATGACGTCGTGAAGGTCCACGAGGCTCGATCAGCGGTCCGCCAGAACGGGCTCCAGCCCGAAACCCTGCCGTCGATCTCCGATGCCGGCATCGTTGCGGGCTCTGATCCACAGCCCGTCGCGCAGCGGGCCTGACGCTCGCTTCAGCGGCTGGTGTCGAGGGATCGGTAGAGGGCCTCGAGACGCCTCGACTCCGTCTCCCAGTTCCACTTCTCGTGCGCTGTCCGGAGAATTCGGGCCCGCAGCTCCGCCCGGGCACCCGGTTCGAGATCGAGGATCGATCGGATCGCCGCAGCGATGGATCGCGGGCTGGTCGGGTCGCACAGGGCACCGAGCGGGCCTGAGGGATCCTCGAGGACGGCCCGCCGGGCAGGCAGATCGCTCGAGACGACCGGGACCCCGGCGGCAAGGCTCTCAAACAGCTTGTTGGGAGTCGACAGCCGGCTGTTGAGGTCCGTCGGCTGGATCGCCATGACGTCGACGTCGGCGCCCGCGACCCAGGCGGTGACCTCGGAAGGCGCGACGGCCGGGAGGTGGTGGACGCGTCCGGCCAGGCGCGGGTCGGACAGGATCGGTTCGAGGAATGTCGCCCGATAGCCCAGGAATACCAGGTGAGCCCGTTCGAGGCCGGGCTCGAGCAATGCCTCCGCCGTCTGCTCGAGGCCGCGATTGGCCATGAAGCCGCCGTGGCACAGGACAACGGGGGCGTCGGCGGAGATGCCCGCGGCACGCCTGATCAGTTCGTCCGGAGCAGCCGGCGGATCCCAGAGCGGCGGGCAGTTGTGAACAACCACGATGCGGTCGACCTCGAGGGTCCGTCGAAGCTCGGTCGCAAGGGCATTGCCGACTGTCAGGAGCGCCGCTGCGCCACGCGCCAGTTGACGCTCCCAACGAGCCACGACCCACCGGACTAGCCGCGGTTGGGTCAGCACCGGTCCCCACGACAGGTAGATCTCGTGGCTGTCGTACAGGTACTGACTTCGGTCGCGAGCCGCAGCCATTGCGGCCGCCGGGAGGGCCTCCATGTCGTGGGCGTGATGGACGTCGGCGACCGGGGCGGCCTCGACGGCGGCGCGGCACCAGCCGAGCCACCCGACCCGCCAACGGCGGATGAAATCGATCCCGCCCGCGCGGACCGGCCGTCCAAGCAGCCGGTTCACGACGGCCACCCACATCGCGCGCGGGATCAGCCAGGGGAGGAGCAGCACGGGCCCGGGCAGCGGGAGACGCCACGGCGCCCGCAATGCCGTGACCCACCACGGCGTACCCCTCGGCACCGCCACGCGCAGGATTCGAACGCCGGGCGGAGGGTCCGGGTGGCTCGCGTCTCTCCCCTCCGCTACCGGCGTCGCCATGATCGTCACTTCATGGCCGGCCGCGGCCAATGTCCCAGCCTCCCGAAGCACCCGTGAATCGTGCGTCACGTCGTTGAGGACGTACATGACGACGCGCATGCCTAGGGCTCCCGTTCGAGCGCGGAGACGATCGCCTCGGCCGCATGCGATGGCGTCAACCTGAGCGCCGCAGCGCGAGCGCGGGCTGGGGATCCGCCGACGGGCGCAAGCTCGGCGAGTGCGCCCTGCGCCGCGGCGACATCCGTGCCGACAATGCGCATCCGGCCTCCGGACGCAGCGACTGCCTCGGTCCACTCCGTCGTGCGGCGGAGGACGAGGCATGGCACGCCGAGCCAGGCGGCCTCACGCTGGACCCCGCCCGAATCGGTGAGCACGGCCGCCGCGTGGAGCTGGAGCGCGAGCGACGTCCGGTAGCCCTGCGGCTCGACGATGAGGACGTCCGGCCCGCACGCAATGCCTGCCCGGTCCATCACGACCCGAGTGCCGGGGTGGAGCGCCAGGATCACCGGTCGATCGGGCGACGCCGCGTCGGCGAGGATCGCGGCCCAGGCGGCCATCGCCGGGGGCTCACGGTTTTCCTGGCGGTGGACCGTCGCGAACAGATACCCGCCCGGACCGAGCGCCGCGCCCAGCCGCTCGCCGATCCCGTCCAGCACGCCCGGATCCCGGACCTCGGCCGACACGCGCGATGCCAGGTCCTGCATCAGGTCCCCGACGAGGACGACCCCGCGGGTGATCCCCTCGGCACTGAGGTTCTCCACGGCCGTCGGCGTCGGCGCGAACGACCACGTCGCGAGGTGGTCCGCCACGACCCGGTTGAGCTCCTCCGGCATCCGGCGGTCGAAGCTCCGGAGGCCGGCCTCCACGTGCGCCACCGGAATCCCGAGCTTCGCCGCCGCGAGCGCGCCGGCGAGCGTCGAGTTCGTGTCGCCATAGACGAGGACCGCGTTCGGCCGCTGGGCGATGAGGATCGGCTCCAGCCCGGTCAGCATTGCGGCGGTCTGTTCGGCATGCGACCCGCCACCCGCGCCCAGCGAGCGGTCGGGGCGGGCCAGCCCCAGTTCGGCGAAGAACGCCCCGGCCATCGACTCGTCCCAGTGCTGGCCGGTGTCCACGAAGACCTCGTCGTGGCGCGCCCGGAGCGCGGGCTGGAGCGCGGCCGCCTTGATGAGCTGGGGTCGCGTCCCGACGACGCTGACGATTCGCACGGACGGAGCGTAACGGCGCGAACAGCCAACCGCCCGGTCCTCTAGCGCCGACCGCCGATCCCGAGGTACGTCACCGCGTCGGGCAGGACGAGATCACGAAGCGAATTCCGGCCGTCGAGGAACGCTCGCAAACCCGGAAACCACGCGGCGTCAAGAGCCCGCCACTCCGGGTCGGCGGTCTGGGTGATGATCGCCTGTACCCGGGGTTCGCGATGACCCCAGATCCACGCACTGGCGCCGGACCGCTCGGTCTCCTGGCCCGTCAGGAGCGGGTCGTATGCGAGCGGTCGCGCACCGCGTTCCAGGAGCCCACCGATCAGTGGCAGGGCGCGCGAATAGGCGAGCTCCTTGACCCCGTTCCGATAGGTCAGGCCCAGGATGAGGACCGTCACGGAGTCCAGCGTCCCGATCGTGTCCGTCAAGGCATCGAGGGCGACGGCCACCTGGTCGTCATTCACCTGTCGCGCGAGGGCGACGAGCTGAAGATCCGGGGCACGGTCCAGAAGGAAATGGGGGTAGACCGGGATACAGTGACCACCGACCCCGAGCCCCGGTTGGTGGATATGGCTGTAGGGCTGGCTGTTCGCGCCCGCGATGACCTCGGTGATGTCGACCCCGATACGGTCGGCGTAGCGGGCGAACTCGTTGGCCAGGGCGATATTCACGTCGCGGTAGGTCGTATCGGCGAGCTTCGCGAATTCGGCCGTCTCGGCCGACGACATCGCGACGACGTCTGCATCCAGGACGCTGTCGTAGAACGCGGCGGCACGCTCCGTCGATGCCCGGCCCAACCCACCGACGAGCTTTGGATAGGTGGCCAGATCGCCGATCGCAGCGCCGCTGTAGAGACGCTCCGGCGAGAAGGCGACGAACAGGTCTTCCTCAAGGGTAAGTCCGGACACCTCGGCCAGAATGGGTGCGTATCGCCCGCGCGTGTCACCGACCGGCAGGGTCGTCTCGAACACGACCAACGAACCGGCGTGCAGGCCAGGAGTGATAGACGCGACCGCAGCGTCCATCGACCGGTGGTCCGGGCGCAGGGCCGCATCGAGCATGACCGGCACGATCAGGACCACAACGTCCGCCTCGGCAGCCGCTGCGGCCCCATCCGAGGTGGCTCGAAGTCGGCCGGCCGCATGAGCGTCAGCAACGAGTTCGGCAAGCCCGGGTTCCTCGCCCACGTGCGATCGACCAGCATTGATCGACGCCACGACCGCCGCGTCGATGTCCACCGCGATGACCGACCAACCGTGCGATGCGAACTGGGCCGCCAACGGCAGCCCCATCTTGCCGGCACCCACCACCGCAACCGTCCCGGCTGTCCCCGATCCGCCGGTCCAGGGCCGCTCGGCACGGGCCTGTCCGTGGAGACATGGGTTTGGCGGTCGGTGGATCGACCCGCCAAGGAGCGAGGCCGCCGCTGTAAACCGGACGATGGGACTCATCCCGGCACCAGTTCCACAGTGCGACATTCTCGGGCGGCCGTGAGG
>JBKJVO010000324.1:0-8272 GCA_046717305.1 Candidatus Limnocylindrales bacterium | reverse complement strand
CGCTCGATCGTCATGTCCGGGGTCACCGCCGGGGCGAGCGACGCGCCGATCCCGCGCTCGGTCGCGGCCGCGACCAGGGTCTCGAGGTCCGGGCGGCGCAGCGGGTCGCCGCCGGTGAACACGACGTGCGGGTACGGTCGCCCGAAGCCGGTCACCCGGTCGAGGAGCGCGAAGCCCTCCTCGGTGGTCAATTCGGCGGGGTCGCGCTCCGGCATCGCCGTCGCCCGGCAGTGCCGGCAGGCGAGGCCGCACGAGAGGGTCGTCTCCCAGTAGACGAGCATCGGCGCCCGCGCGTAAACGTAGCCCTCAGGGCGGACCGCGCCAACCGCGGTCGGATGGCCGCCCGAATGGCCACCGGGATGGCCGCCGGGGTGGCCCGGGCGTTCGGCAATCAGCCGGCTCATCGTCTGTCTCGCTCCTCCTGGACGTCGCTCAGGACACGCCGGCAGGCTCGGGGGACGGATCGCCGAGGGCGGCTGCCGCGAGGTCGGCCAACCCGGCGATGAAGATCGGGTCGTCGTTCATCGAGCGTGCCCGTTCGAGCCGGACGCCCAACGGGCGGGCGACACCCTGTGCCTCGATGTCGATGTCGTAGAGGACCTCGAGGTGATCGGCGACGAAGCCGACGGGGCGGACGACGAGCTCGGTGACGCCCGCCCCGGCGAGCCGCCGGATCTCGGCGAGGATGTCCGGGCCGAGCCACGGCTCGCCGGTCCGCCCGGTGCTCTGGAACGCGACGTCGTACTCGGCCAGGCCGAGCCGCTCGGCGACGAGCGCGGCCGTCCCGGCGACCTCGTCCGGGTACGGATCTCCCTCGGCAACGACCCGCGCCGGCAGGCTGTGGGCAGTGAACAGCACATGGACGCGCGCCGGGTCGGGGAAGCAGGCCAGCGCCTCACTCGTCGTCGAGGCGAGCGCCTCGATGAAGCGCGGCTGGTCGTACCACGAGTCCACGAAGACGGCCGACGGCGCCTCCTCCCCAAGACCGGCCAGGGCGGCGTCCACCGCGCGCCGGTAGCCGGCGCTGTTCGACGACTGTTGGGGCGCCAGGGCGATGGCAACGAATCGCTCGACGCCATCCGCGGCCATCCCATCGACGATCCGCCCGATCCGCGGTTCGATGTGGCGCATCCCGGCGTAGACCCGGAGCGGTCGACCACGAGCGGCCAGCTCGGCCTCGAGGGCGGCCCGCTGCGCTTCCACGATCCGCGACAGCGGCGACCCTCCGCCGATCGCCCGGTAGCGGCCGAGGAGCTCCTCGAGGAGATCGGGCGGCGGCGGGTTGCCCCGCCGGATGTCCGTGTAGCAGGCCTCGACCTGGTCGAGTCGGTCGGGGCTGCCATAGGCCATCAGGAGGACGGCGGCGGGGCTCACGCGGCGCTCCTTCCGGGAGGGTGGTGTGGACCGGGCGGAAGGCACGGACCAACCGTGTGCCTGCGCACAGCGGCAATCGTGTGACGATCTGGATCGGAGTTGGGAGGGCCGGTCGGCCCTGTTCGGCGGGCCATGGGTCCCGCCGGGCGATGAACCTCGTCACGGGCGGCACCACGCCACGCGCGGCCGGGAGTCTGGCAAGATAGGCGCCCCGCGCGACGACCGGCACCGATCCGGTCACGGCGCAGGTCACCGGCGTGGGTCGGTTGGGCAGGTGGTGAGCCCAAGGGTCTGTAAAACCCTCGCCTTCGGCTGTGGCAGTTCGATTCTGCCCCGGCCCACCAGTATCCGGTGACGTCTCAACCCTCGCCGCCCGGCTCGTCCGTCGGCGCGTCGAGCGCCGCGTGGAGTTCGTGCGAGTGGGCCCGGAGCCATCGGCGCCAGGCGAGATGGTCCGGCCGGTGCGCCGCCACGAGCTCCCAGAACCGCGGTCCGTGCCCGAACACGCGCAGGTGCGCCAGCTCGTGGATCACCACGGTCTCGAGCGCCGGCGGCGGGGCAAGGATCAGCCGCCAGGAGAGCGAGAGCGTCCGCTTTCGCGTGGCGCTTCCCCATCGCGTCCGCGGGTCGCGAAGCCTGATCCGCTCGGGCTGGACCCGGAGCGTCGGCGCATGGATCTCCACCGCCCGTTCGATCGCGTCGGTCGCGCGGACGCGGAGCCACGATTCCAGCACGACCGCCGGCGCGCGCCGGTCCCGGCTCGCCAGTCGGATCACGAGCTCGTCGCGATCCTCGGCGCCGCTCCGCTCCACGGACGAGCGGCGGAGCGACGGCGCACCGACGACGATGCGCAGCCGGTGGAGCTCGCCCAGATAGCGGAACTCGGCGCCGTCACGGATGCCGCCGCGGGCCTCGACGGCTTCGCGCTGACGCTCGTGGCGCGCGAGGTGCCGGCGGACCCACGGCTCGCGCTCGCGGAGAAAGCGCTCCACGTCACGCTCGGGGCGCGCCCACCCGCGTCGGCTCGCGAGGGGCACGGCCACGATCACGCCGCGCCGAGGGTCGATCGTCACGCGGAGGCCCCGCGACCGCACGGATCGCCGAAGCACGTACAGCAGGCGACCGCCAGGGAGCGCGGCCTCGCGCTGCTCGTCCGGGGGTCGCTCCGTCATGGACGCTCATGGTGCCACCCACGACGGGGCACTGATCCGACGAGATGCGTCACGATGACCGGCACCGCGGCGTCACCCCCGGTGTACGGAACCTGATGGAGAACGTGAACGTGGGACGAGGCCCGGATCGCGACGAGGCGGCGATGCCCGTCTTCGACGCGGACGCCCCCGCCCCCGTATCAGGCCGGTCCCCACGGTCCGTCGCCCCCGGCCGACGGCCGGGCCGAGCTCGCGGCGTCGGCGTGGCGGTCGCCGCGCTGGTCCTCCTCACGGCCGGGGTGGCAATCGGCGGGATTCTCGAGGCGCCGGCCCCGAGCGGCAGCCCCGCATCGAGCGCATCGAAGGGCGATGCGACGGCCTCCGCCGTGGCCTGCCAGCCACCGCCAACGAACACGGTGCCGGCCTTCGTCGTCCGCGGCGCAGGATCGGAACTCGGGATCGCCGGCGTCGTCGGCTACAGCCGTCGTCCCGGGCTCGAGACGTCCAAGGGTGTCTGGCCATTGCCGGCCCCGGACCCCGGGAGAGGCCTGCCGGAGCTCCGGGCGGACCAGTCGCTCGAGCTGAGAGCGGACCCGGGCGTCTGCATTCGATTCGTCGAGGCGGACTATGCCGACGCGACGCTCGACCACGCTCCCCAGCCGTCCGAGCGTCATTCGCTCGTGCGGGCGGCGCTGGAGCCGCCCAGCCCGAACCCCTCTCTCGGGCCGCTGCCGCGCGGCGACTGGATCGTCCGGGTCGTCGCCTACTTCCACACCGGCGACAGGGGCACGGACGGGCTGCTCATCGGCGAACGGTACTTTCGCGTCCGCGTGGGGGGAGGACCCTTTGCGACCCCACAGCCCTCCGCCACCTCCGAGCCCAGACCCGCCGTGACGCCCGCCGTTCCCTGCGGCCCCGCACCCGCCGATGCCGATGCCGTGGAGATGACGCTCTCCGCCCCGGGCGTTGAGGCGGTCGCGGGGGCGCCTGACGGCGCCGCGATTCCCGTCGTGTCGATCGGCCTCGGCGACCACGGCACGCTCGCGATCGCGGGCGACGTGTGTGCAATCGCGTGGGACATCGAATTGCTCAACGCGGCGAACGGCGTTCGCGCCGACCAGGACGTGATCCTCAACCCTGCGGACGATCCCGCGTATGCATCGCAGAATCGCTGGGACATCCAGACCGGTGTCGGCGAGTACGACCTCGTCGCGTCCGTGCATCTCGCGCCGGGACTCGATGTCGTCCGCGTGTGGCGGGTCACCGGCCTCGGCTTCACGGTCCCGGACACCTTCCTGGTGGGCGCGGACGGATCCCGGGTGATGGTGCTCCCCGGTTGCGGTCTGACGCTCAGCCTCGCCAATGGGTATTCGGGCGTCGACAGCTGCCGGTCGATCGGCTATCCGGTCGGGCTCGAGCTCCTGCACGTCCCGGCCTGGAGCCGCGTCACGATCGAGATCCCGGGCTGGACGATCTCCGGCTGGAACGGTTACTGCGGCCGAGTCTCGACCGACGACACGGGCCTCGAGTTCTTCGACTCCGGAGCGGGGTGCGGCCTCGGCAGTTACACGGCTGCCCCGGGCGCCTCGCCTCCGGCCCCGGCGCAGTTCCTGGCCCGCCCCGGGGAGCAGGTGGTCCAGCTGTGGATCACCGCCATCCGGGACGGGGATAGCTTCTCGGGCCCGATGTTCGCCCGCGTGATCGGCGAATGACCGAGGTCCCCGGCCGATGATGGTGCCATCCGGCCGCTACGGGCCGGGCGATCCGGCGGCTACGCCGCGCGGCGGGGTCGAGGCCACCGTCCGTCCGGTCCTCACGGGCCGCCGAGGGCTGCGGCAGCGCGCCGGAATCGTTACGGTCGCGGCCGTCGCAATCACGGTCGTGGGTGCCGGGATCGGGCTCGGCGGCCGCGGAACCGAGCCCCGGCCGAGCGGCACGGCGTCGGCCTCCGGGCCGTTGGGCGGAGCTGCCTCCGGCTCGCCGACGGCCTCGCTAGAGACGACCCCGTCGCCGACCGAGATCTCGCCCCGTGGGTGCATGCCGGTGGTCCCCGGCGATCTCCCGGAAATCCGGCTCTGGTCCAGGGGCGACTTCAGCCCGAACGCCGGGGTTCCCGGACCATCCGGCCCCGCCAAGAGCTCGGCTCCCACGCTCGACTGGCCCGTCCCGGACGAGTCCGCCGCGATGCGGCTGGGACCGCTTGAGTCACTCGTGCTGATCCCCGACGAGGGGGCGTGCATCCGGAGTGCCGTGATCGAGTACCTCGGGGTCACAAAGCTCGGCGGCTCGCCAACGCCGCTCGGGAACGACCAGGGCACCCTGGATCCACCGAGAGGCCGGCTCGTCATCGGGCGCCTCGGAGATGGCGACTGGATCGTCCGCGTCGTTGCCTCCCTCTCGACCGGGGTCGCCGGCGGGGAGGACGCGGCGGCGACCGAGCGATTCTTTCGGGTCATCTCGGGCAGCGGCGTCGAGCCCGCGCCGCTCGTCTCGCCCGCCGTCCCGTGCGCGACGCTGTTGGAGAGCGACCCGCTGCCGCGCCTGTACCTGCGGGTCGGCGACGGAACGCCCGTCCTCGGCGTGGATGCCGCCACGGTGCCGGGCGACATCCTCCGGAACGGGGCGATCGTGGGGGGGACCTTTCCGGACCGGCTCGAGCTCCTCGTGGACGGCGAGGTGTGTGCCACCTCGTGGACCGTGGAGTGGCTCCAGCCAACCGGCGGTGGCACCTTCAGCGGGACCGGCCAGGACAACCCGGGCGAGAATCCGTCCTACGTCAGCCAGAACCGGATCGAGCTGCTCGAGAGCCCACTCGGGCGAAGCGTGGTGATGGCCACCCTCCATTTCGGAAGCGACCGCACCGCTCGGGCGGCGTGGGAGCTGACGTTGACCGGACCGCCCGTCCCGGCCGCGACGGTCACCGGCCCGGGCGGCCGCAGCGTCCCGGTGCTCCCGGGCTGCGGGACCGGCTGGACCCTCGCGAACGGCCGGTACGGCTACGAGGGCTGCGCCGCGTATCCGGTTCCCGACGGACTGGAGCTCCTCACGATCCGGAGTGGGGATGCGGTCCGCTTCGTCATTCCCGGCTGGAACATCGAATCGTGGGGTGCGTCCTGCGGAACCCGGTCGGCCGAGCGCGGCGAGGTCGTCGGCGAGGTCGTCGGCGATCTCGGGTGCGGACTGGGCGACGGTGGAGCCGGAGGACCGGTCGCCTTCCTCCCGTTCCCGGGCCGGTCCATCGTCCAGATCGGGGTCTCCGCAGAGCACGAGGGTGATCACATGTACACGACCTACTTCGTCGAGATCCTGGCCGAGCCCTGATCGCCGAGCGGGTCACCGTTCGACTGACGGGTCACCGTTCGACTGACGGGTCACCGTTCGACCTGAGCCGCTCCGCTATACTCCGCCCTCCGGCGTGGGGCTATAGCTCAGCTGGAAGAGCGTCTGAATGGCATTCAGAAGGTCAGGGGTTCGAGCCCCCTTAGCTCCACCAAAACGCTGACACGCCGGCCATCCTGACCCCCCGCCGGACCGGCGGGGGGTCTTCGATCACCCGGAGCAACGCGAGACCGTGACCCAGACCAGCGACCGAAGCGAGCGAACCCGGATCGAGCGGTACGACCCCGCCTCGATCGAGCCGCGCTGGCAGGCGCACTGGGCGGAGACCGGTCTGTACCGAACGGATCTGGCGGACGCGTCCCGGCCCAAGTACTACCTCCTGACGATGTACGACTACCCGTCGGGCAACCTCCACATCGGCCATTGGTACGTGAAAACGCCGACGGACGCGATCGCCCGCTACCACCGGATGCGTGGCGAGAACGTCTTCCTCCCGGTCGGCTTCGACGCCTTCGGCCTGCCCGCGGAGAACGCCGCGATCAAGAACAGGGTCCACCCGCGCGAGTGGACGATGAAGAACATCGACACCATGCGCCGCCAGCTGCGGAGCATGGGTGCCGCGTTCGACTGGGACGCCGAGGTCGTGACCTGCGATCCGTCCTACTACCGCTGGAACCAGTGGCTATTCCTGCAGTTCCTGAAGGCCGGCCTCGCCTACCGCGCGAAGGCGCCGGTAGATTGGTGCCCGAACGACGGGACGCTGGCCCGCGAGCAGGTGGAAGGCGCCGATCGACGCTGCTGGCGGTGCGGCGCGAAGGTGGAGAAGCGGGACCTGGAGCAGTGGTGGCTGCGGACCACGAAGTACGCCGACGAGCTCCTCGACTTCACCGGGATCGACTGGCCGGAGCCCGTCCGGATCATGCAGACGAACTGGATCGGACGGTCCGAGGGCGGCGAGATCGTCTTCACCACCGCGGCGTCGGACCACCACGCCGGCGGCGATGAGCTGCGCGTCTTCACGACTCGGCCGGACACCCTCTTCGGCGCGACGTTCATGGTCCTCGCTCCCGAGCACCCGCTCGTCGCGTCGCTGACCGCGCCGGAGCGGCGGGCGGAGGTGGAGGCGTACGTCGCCCAGGCCCGGTCCCAGACGGAGATCGAGCGGCTCTCCACGGACCGCGACAAGACCGGTGTCTCGATCGGGGCGGACGCGCTCAACCCCGTGAACGGCGAGCGGATCCCAATCTTCATCGCCGATTACGTCCTGTCCGGCTATGGCACGGGGGCGATCATGGCCGTCCCCGCCCACGACGAGCGCGACTTTGCGTTCGCGGTGAAGTTCGGGCTGCGGATCCGGCGGGTCGTCGCGGCACCCGGTACCGAGGACGCGCCGCCGGCCGAGGCCTTCATCTCGCACGTCGGCGACGAAGTTCTCGTCAACAGCGGCCGCTACACGGGCATGCTCGCGGACGAGGGGGGCCGCGCGATCGTGGTCGACCTCGAGGCACGCGATCTCGGCAAGGCAGCGGTGACCTACCGCCTGCGCGACTGGTTGATGAGCCGCCAGCGCTACTGGGGCACGCCTATCCCGGTCATCCATTGCGAGCGCTGTGGGGCGGTGCCGGTCCCCGAGGAGCACCTGCCGGTGCTGCTCCCCGAGACGGTCGACTACCACGGCAGCGGCGACAACCCGCTGAACCGCGACGAGGCGTTCCTCCGCGTCGACTGCCCGAGCTGTGGCGGACCCGCCCGGCGCGAGACGGACACGATGGACACGTTCTTCGACTCGAGCTGGTACTGGTTCCGCTACCTGTCGCCGGAAAAGGCCGGCGGCCCGGTGGACACCGCGCTGACGGACCGCTGGACGCCCGTGGACCAGTACACCGGCGGCGCCGAGCACGCCGTCATGCACCTGCTCTACAGCCGGTTCTTCACGAAGGCGATGCGGGACATCGGCCTGATCCACGAGAACGAGCCGTTCCGGCGCCTGTTCAACCAGGGCCAGATCCTGGGCGCGGACGGCGAGCGGATGAGCAAGTCGCGCGGCAACGTCCAGGACCCGGACGAGCTCGTCGCCCGATACGGCGCGGACACGGTCCGCCTCTTCCTGATGTTCATGGGCCCATGGGACCAGGGCGGCCCGTGGAGCCCGACCGGCATTGGTGGCGTGTACCGATTCCTGAACCGGACGTGGACGATCGCGCTGGATCCGCACGGCACGGACGGCGGGAACCCCGACGCCGGGCGGCTGCCGAACGGCCAGGATCTCGCGGCGGCCGAGGCGGCGATCCGGACGGCCGCTCACCGGACGTTGCGGAACGTCACCTCGGACTACGAGGGCTACCGCTTCAACACGATGATTGCCAGGCTCATGGAGCTGTCCAACCTGTTGATCGACTACCGCGGCA